>NZ_BAAHAR010000058.1:0-44960 GCF_054777395.1 Nocardiopsis oceani | reverse complement strand
GCACCGACCTCTGCCCACCGGCCTCCAACAGGGTGCCGGCCGCCTCCAGCTGGGCCAGGCGCAGCAGCATCGCCAGCTGGGCCTGTTCCATGTCCTCGCACACCTGCGAGATCACATCCAGGACCTCACCGGCCGCACCCGCCGGAGGCACCTCCGCCATTTCCGAAGCGATGTTCTTCCGGGCAGCACCCATGGCGGCCACGGCGGGGGTATTGCCCGCCGTGTTCCCACACTGCCCGAAAGAAGAAGTCATGGTTCAAGCATATCAAGAAAGGCACAGAAAGGACCTATCCTGGGGGTGATAAAAACCTTACCCAGCCACCCAGACCCGCCTTTCTGCTTCCCAAGGAGAAGCCTTCCAGGGAAAGGGGGCCGACCCCCTGTTCGCATTCCCAGGCAAAGCGGACATATGCATACCAGAATGGTGGTGATCTTGCCCCTGTCCCCACTCTCGACGGCCGAGGGTGGAGACAGGGGCAAGATCATCGGGGTTTTCGCCTCCCGCATTGACCGGCCGCGACCCCCGACCCGTCAGCGCTCCGGAGGAGTGGCCCACCCGGCCGCAGGCCGCGCTGTTCGGCGTTCGCAGCAGAGCATGACCAGCCGCGACACCGCCAGGCGTCAACGCTCCGGCGCAGGTGCAGGGATCGGCCGCCAGGCCGACAGAATGAGTTTTTCGGGCGAAGCCCGAAATGGCTCGGACCTCAACCACCCGTCCCCCTTTCCCAACAGCCGCCAACCCGCCGTCGTAGCGAAGCGTGTCAAGGTGGAGCGCCAATGACGCGCGAAGCGCTCGATGGCGACGACCTTGACGCGCGTAGCGGAGACGGCCACAATCGAGCGGCGGGAAAGGAGGGAACCCCAACCCGAAAAGCAACCCCAACCAGCCCCACCGAATACATCCCCACCGAACGCATCCCCACGGGATCCAGCCCCACGGGATTGTCGCCCAATCACAGAAAACCACCACCGCGAAAGTCGGGACATGGAACCGAATTCGGCGCTGGAAACAAGATTACGTCGGGAGGAGGCAGGAGAAGGCAAGAGGAAGCAGGTGTCAGCCCCCCGGGTCGCCTCAGCCCTCCGAGTCGCCTCAGTCCCCCGCTGCGGCCTCCAGGGCCTCCGGGGGCAGGATCTCCAACTCCACCAAGAGCTCACGGCCCAGCTCTTCGCGCAGGGCCACGTCGCTGTCCTCCTCGACCTCCAGGCGCAGGGCGAACGTGTGCAGGTCGTCCTCGCCCTCGACCCAGCCGACCCACCAGCCCGGGACCGGATCGGCGTCCGCACCCAGACCGGTCCGGCCGAACAGCTGGTAGCCGTTGCCCTCCTCCATGGCCAGCAGCTCGTGGAGCGCTTCCTGGTGCTCCACGTCGACGGGCAGCTCGGTGCGGGCCAGTTCGGAGATGAACGTGCTCTGCTCCATGGCGGAGATCTCCAGCGGACCGTCGAGCCAGAACCGGTCCATCACGTCCTCGTCGCCGACCTGGCGGTTGCCGTAGTCGAACCGGTCCACCCAGGTGGACATCCGGTCGAACCCGATCCGGTCGGCCACTTCCTGGTGGACCGGCACGTCCGTCGTCGGCAGGGCCTCACGCAGACTCAGCTCGTCCTCGCCCTCGGGTGCGACGACCTCGTCGACGCTCTCCACCGCCCCGGTCTGGAGGGCGATCAGCGTGTTCGGCAGCTTGAAGGTGGACGCGGGCACAGCGCGCTCGTCGGCCTCGTCGAGGTTGACGACGACCGCGGAGCTGTCTCCGGCGTCGAAGAGCACGAACGTGCCGTCGACCCCGGCGTCCTCGAAGACCGAAGCGAGGTCCTCCCGCTCCATGGTCTGTACGTCACCCAGTTCCACAGGATTGCCGGCCAGCCCATCGTCGGGTTCGGCCTCGTCGTCGGTCCCGCCGCAGGCGATCCCGGCGACCAGTGTGAAGGCGCAACCCGCAGCGAGAGTGAGCCCTCGGGCACGCGCGGTCCGCCCGGGAGCGTGTTCGGTCTCGGTACTCACTCGTCTCCTCCACAGGGTGTCCGAAGGAACGTTCACCCCCACACGCTAGGGCATGCGCCCCCTTGGTGGGCCGGGTTGCTCTCGGGGTACCGCCAAGCCGTCAGGCACCCTTGGGCGCCCTGTGTCGCCGCTGCTAGGCTGAGCGTGTTGCTGACCCCGTACGGGAGAGTGCCCGCGTAGCCAACACGGGCCGCCGAAGGAGCAATCCCCTCCCCGATGACAACCTCTCAGGCACAGCGGACCGTACGGGCGAGACCACTCTGGAAAGCAGGGGCAGTGTTCCCTCGCCGAAGGTGCAAACCACGCCGAGCGCGCGGTGAAGCTCTCAGGCACCCATGACAGAGGGGGAGGATGGCAACGCCTTACGCACGACACGACGCCCATCCTCCGGGAGTGCCCATGTCAGACCCCACCTCCGCGCCGCGCCGCACCGCCCTTCACAAGATCCACGAAGAGGCCGGGGCGACGCTGGTCGACTTCGCGGGGTGGCTCATGCCGCTCCGCTACGGCAGTGAGACCGCCGAACACAACGCCGTCCGCGAGGCCGCCGGGCTCTTCGACCTCTCCCACATGGGCGAGATCCGGCTCACCGGGCCGCAGGCCGCCGAGGCCCTCGACTACGCCATGGTCGGCTTCCTGTCCAAGGTCAAGGTCGGTCGCGCCCGCTACAGCATGATCACCACCGAGGACGGCGGGGTCCTGGACGACCTCATCACGTACCGGCTCGGTGAGCAGGAGTACCTCGTCGTCGCGAACGCGGCCAACGTGCCCGTCGTCGCCTCCGCCCTGGCCGAGCGCGCCGAGGGCTTCGACGTCGAGGTGGTCGACGAGTCCGCCGACTACTCGCTCATCGCCGTCCAAGGACCGCGCGCCGTGGACATCCTCGCGCCGCTCACCGACGCCGACCTCAGCGAGATCCGCTACTACGCCGGGTACCAGCACACCGTGGCCGGTCAGCCGGTCCTGCTCGCCCGTACCGGCTACACCGGCGAGGACGGCTTCGAGATCTTCGTCAAGCCCGCCGACAAGGCGCCGGAGATCTGGCAGGCGCTCATGGCCGAGGGCAGCAAGCACGGTCTGGTCCCGGCCGGGCTCTCCTCCCGCGACACCCTCCGCCTCGAGGCCGGAATGCCGCTGTACGGCCAAGAGCTCACCGCCGACCTCACGCCCTTCGACGCCGGAATGGGCCGCGTGGTCAAGTTCGAGAAGCCGGGCGGCTTCGTCGGCCGCGCCGCCCTGGAAGAGGCCTCGCGTACCGCGCGGGCACGGCGCCTGATCGGGATCGCCGCCCGGGGCCGCCGCCCGCTGCGCAAGGGTCAGGACGTGCTGCGCGACGGTGCCGTCATCGGGACGATCAGCAGTGGCGCCCCCTCACCCACACTGGGCCGCCCCATCGCCATGGCCTACGTGGACGGCGACCTCGACACCGCGAGCGGAACGTTCTCCGTTGACGTGCGCGGGCGCAGCGAGGAAGTCGACGTGGTCGAGCTGCCGTTCTACAAGCGGCAGTCGTAGGAAACGGGGGTCACCCACGACCCCTTGAGAACCTGAACGCACCGTCCGGCCGGATCCCCACGAAGGACCGGCACTGTCGGGGCGTGACCAGGCGTAGGCCGGGCCGGTTCGCCGCATCAGGCGCACGGCAGACAAATGGAACACCTCCAAGGAGAGTTGAAGTGAGCGTTCCCACGGAGCTGGGTTACACCGCCAAACACGAGTGGGTCGTGGTCAAGGACGGGATCGCCACCGTCGGGATCACCTCGTTCGCCGCCGAGGCACTGGGCGACATCGTCTACGTCGAGGCCCCCGAGGTCGGCAGTGAGGTCACCGCCGACGAGCCCGCGGGCGAGGTGGAGTCCACCAAGTCCGTCAGCGACATCTACTCCCCCGTGAGCGGGGAGGTCGTGGAGATCAACGAGTCCCTCGAGGACTCCCCCGAGACGATCAACTCCGCCCCCTTCGAAGGCGGATGGCTGTTCAAGGTGCGGGTATCCGAGGAGCCCACCGGTCTTCTCTCCGCCGAGGAGTACAACAAGCTGACCGAAGGCGAGGCCTAGTATGACCAGCGACAACCTGCTCAACCAGAGCCTGAGTGAGCTGGACCCCGAGGTGTCGTCCGCCGTTGACGCCGAGCTGTCCCGCCAGCGCGACACCCTCGAGATGATCGCCTCGGAGAACTTCGCCCCGCAGGCGGTCCTCGAGGCCCAGGGCACCGTCCTCACCAACAAGTACGCGGAGGGCTACCCCGGCCGCCGCTACTACGGCGGCTGCGAGCACGTCGACGTCGTCGAGCAGCTTGCCATCGACCGCGCCAAGGAGCTCTTCGGCGCCGAGTACGCCAACGTGCAGCCGCACTCCGGCGCGCAGGCCAACACGGCCGTGTACTTCGCACTGCTCAAGCCGGGCGACACGATCCTGGGCCTGGACCTGGCCCACGGCGGTCACCTCACCCACGGCATGCGGATCAACTACTCCGGCAAGATCCTCAACGCCGTGGCCTACCACGTGCGCGACGAGGACGGCACCGTCGACTACGACGAGGTCGCCGCGCTCGCCAAGGAGTACCAGCCGAAGATGATCGTCGCGGGCTGGTCCGCCTACCCGCGCCAGCTCGACTTCGCGAAGTTCCGCCAGATCGCCGACGAGACCGGTGCGCTCCTCATGGTGGACATGGCGCACTTCGCCGGCCTGGTCGCGTCCGGCCTGCACCCCAACCCGGTGCCGTACGCCGACGTGGTCACCACCACCACGCACAAGACCCTGGGCGGCCCGCGCGGCGGCATGATCCTGGCCAAGGCCGAGTACGCCAAGAAGCTCAACTCCGCGGTCTTCCCCGGCATGCAGGGCGGCCCGCTGGAGCACGTGATCGCGGCCAAGGCGGTCTCGTTCAAGGTCGCGGCGAGCGAGGAGTTCGGCGATCGCCAGCGCCGCACGGTGGCGGGCGCCCGCATCCTCGCCGAGCGGCTGACCCAGCCGGACGCGGCGGAGGTCGGCGTCAAGGTCCTGACCGGCGGCACGGACGTGCACCTGGTCCTGGTGGACCTGGTCAACTCCGAGCTCAACGGCCAAGAGGCCGAGGACCGGCTGCACGCCGTGGGTATCACGGTCAACCGCAACGCGGTCCCGAACGACCCGCGCCCGCCGATGGTGACCTCCGGTCTCCGGATCGGTACCCCGGCTCTGGCCACCCGCGGCTTCGACGAGGGCGACTTCACCGAGGTCGCCGACGTCATCGCCCAGGCCCTCAAGCCCGAGTTCGACGAGGCCGCCCTGCGCGACCGCGTCAGCGCTCTGGCCGCCAAGCGTCCGCTCTACCCGAACCTGTAGCTGCAACACCCCGCCGTGTGGGCCGCCAGCGGGCCCACACGGCCCGGCCCACGGCCCGCACCCTGTGCTCAATGAGGAGGACAGCCATGGCCATCAGCGTCTTCGACCTGTTCAAGATCGGTATCGGACCGTCCAGTTCACACACCGTCGGCCCGATGAAGGCGGCTAAGACGTTCGTGTCCTGGCTGCGCTCCGAAGGCGTCCTTCCCGAAGTCGCCCACGTGCGCGCGGAGCTGTACGGCTCACTGGCCCTCACCGGCAAGGGGCACGGCAGTGACACCGCCGTGATCCTGGGGCTGATGGGACACACCCCCGAGGACGTGGACGTGGACGCCGTCCCGCGCCTGGTGGAGGAGGTCCGATCGGCCAGGACTCTGTACTTGGGCGGGCCGAACAGCGAGCCGGTCGCGTTCGACCCCAAGGTGGACGTGGACTTCCGCCGCAAGGAGAGCCTGCCGGACCACCCGAACGGGATGCGGTTCGTGGCACTGGACGACGTCGGCGTCGAGGTCTCCGCGAAGGTGTACTACTCCGTCGGCGGCGGTTTCGTGGTGGACGAGCAGGCCGCGGGCGCGGACCGGATCAAGGCCGACGACACCGTGGTCCCCTACCCCTTCGAGAGCGCCGAAGGGCTGCTGGAACTCTGTGCGCAGACGGACATGTCCATCAGCGCCCTGATGCTCGCCAACGAGCAGGCCTTCGGCAGGACCCCGGAGGAGATCCGCGCGGAGTTGTTGGAGATCTGGACGGCGATGCGCCAGTGCGTACGCCGGGGCGTCATGACCGAGGGCAGCCTCCCCGGCGGTCTCAAGGTGCCCCGAAGGTCGCACCGGCTGTACCGCCAGCTGGGCGGCAACTGCGACGAGCACGGGCTGCTCGCGCCCACACACGTGGACCCGGACCCGATGCGCGGCAGCGACTGGATCACGCTGTACGCCTTGGCCGTCAACGAGGAGAACGCCGCGGGCGGCCGGGTGGTCACGGCCCCGACCAACGGCGCCGCCGGCATCGTCCCGGCGGTGCTGCACTACTACCTGCACTTCAGTCCGGGCGCGAGTGACGACGGCGTGGTCCGGTTCCTGCTGACGGCCGCGGCCATCGGCATACTGTTCAAGCAGAACGCGTCGATCTCCGGTGCCGAGGTGGGCTGCCAGGGCGAGGTGGGCTCCGCCTCCTCGATGGCGGCCGCCGGACTCGCCGAGGTGCTGGGCGGCTCCCCCGCGCAGGTGGAGAACGCCGCCGAGATCGCCATGGAGCACAACCTCGGCCTGACCTGCGACCCGATCGGGGGCTTGGTCCAGATCCCGTGCATCGAGCGCAACGCGCTCGCCTCGGTCAAGGCCATCAGCGCCACCCGCATGGCCCTGCGCGGCGACGGGAGCCATTTCGTGAGCCTGGACAAGGTCATCAGGACCATGCGGGACACCGGCCGCGACATGCACGACAAGTACAAGGAGACGAGCCGCGGCGGCCTCGCCGTCAACGTCATCGAGTGCTGAGTTCGATGCGGTGAGGCCGCTGGACAGCGTGCTTTCCGCTCGGCGCATGGAAGCGAAGGAATTCTCCGGACTCGTCCCGAGTTGTACGGGACGCACGGCCGGGAACCGGGCTTGAGCTCCCACCCGCTCGCCCTCTCCGGCCGTCACCCAGGGTCTGGTGGCTTGAGCTCAGCTCGCCGCCAGACCCGCCCCACACCGGAATCACCCTCCGAACCATTACCCGATAAACATGAATCGTGAAGGAAATCCTTTATCCTTCACTGCAAATCGCACTCCTGAAAGCAGGGCCAGTTAAAGGAAAACGGCGCGTTCGTGGTAGAAAATCCTCCCGTGGATACCCTTACCAAACCCCGCTGCTTCACCCTTCTCGCCCCAGTGGCCGCACTCTCCCTCCTCCTCTCCGCCTGCGGCTCCTCTGACGAGGGCCCCGCCTCGCCCGACGAAGGCGGCCCCGAGGCCGAGGAGCACAACGAAGAACCAGACGAGCCGTCGCTGGGCGACCCCGGCATCCTCGTGTCGGACTGCAGCGACGGCACCAGTGTCACTTCCCCGGACTCGCTGTCCCTGACCCTGTTCTCCGCCGAGGACGGTTCCGAGATCCTCGAAACCGAATTCGCGGGCGAGGGCATCGAGCACGGCGAATCCGATGCCCTCTCCCACGGCCGCGCTGTGCAGCCGACCGAAGAAATCGACCTCCCCGTGGACTGCACGATTCTCGAGCGGCGGCTGGTGCCCGAGCACGACCTCCTCCTCGCCACCTACGAGGAAGAGGTCAGCGGGAACTCCGTCACGGGCTTCGGCGCCCTGTCCCCGGACGGCACGTTCACCGCGCTGAGCCCCGAGCAGGAGCTGTCCGACTTCGACGCCGCCGCCGACTACCTCAACCCCGTGTACGACGCCGTGGAGGACCGGGTCGTCTTCGTCGAACAGCTGGACGACGACAGCACCTTCCAAGCCATGGACCTCGAGAACGGTGAGGTCACTGAGCTGGGTACCTGTGGCTCCCAGCAGTGCGAGAACGCCTCCGTCCCGGAAGGTTCCGGTACGCCCGTGATCGTCACGGACGTCCACGGGTCGGACGAGCGCGCTCAGGCCTCCCCGGACGGCTCATCGCTGATCGTGTCCGAGAACGCCATGAACAGCGGCAGCCTCCTGACCGTTCTCGACCTGGACGCCATGGACGACACGGCCCCGCTGGTCCTGGACCGGGAAGTCCTCGATCCTGAAGACGGCCCCGGCGACCCGGTCGTCGTGGAGCCGCCCGAAGGGGTGGCCGCCTTCGTGGACGAGGGCACCGTGCTGATGGACGACAACGAGCTGAGCGTGTGGGAGTTCGACGACGCGACCCTGGCTGACTTCGCCGACGAGTGGGTTGGCGAACCGGAGCACAGCTGGGAGGGCTTGCCCACCGAACGCTCCCTGATCCCCGAGGGCCCGCGTACGAACTCGCACCCCGCCCCGTCCCCTGACGGCTCGGAAGTCGCCTTCCGTTCCGAGTCGGACACCGGCGAGACCAGCCTGTACACGGTCCCCTTCGACGGTTCCGACGACCCCGCCGAGCTCACCGCGCTGAGTGACGACAGCATCGTCCACAGCTGGCACTAGCCCAAGGGTGGACGCGCACCCCCGGCGCGTCCACCCTTGTCCTTCATGGGCGCCCGTCTAGTCGTAGGCGGTGGACCTGTGCCCCACCTGCACGACAACGATGACCAGTTGCCCGTTGGCGACCGTATAGATGACCCGGTAGTCACCTACCCGCAGGCGCCGGTGTCCGGCGACTCCGACGAGAACGGTGGCCCCAAAGGCATAAGGGTCGGCCTCCAGCTCCGCGAGCTTACGCAGAATGGCCATGGCGTGTTCCCTGGGAACCTTGCGGAGCTCGGCCTGGGCTTCGACCTTGAAAATGGTGGTGTACTTATTCATCACGCGCCAAGGTCTCGGCCATGACATCGGCGAGCGGCACCGTCGGGGAATCGCGCCGCTCCTCAATGAGACGGCGGAGTTCCTCCTCTTCGCGCTCTCTCGCCTGTTCCAGGACCTCCATCGGCACAAACGCCCCGACCGCTCTGCCGTTGCGCGTGACCACGGTGGCATCACCCGACCGGGCCCGGTCGATCGCCTCGGAGAGGTGGGCGCGGAACTCTCGAGAAGTCAGCGTCTCAGTCATGTACTCATGATACCTTGAGATCATTGTGTACACAAAGTACGCTTCGCCACGGCGAAGGCCGGTGCCCCGGATACAGGGCACCGGCCTTTACCGCTACGGTTCCGCTCAGGCCAGGCTGCGCCTGGGGTTCTTGGCGGGAGTGGTCATCGACATGCGGATGACCGCGGGCACGCGGTCCAGTTCGAGGGATCCGCGCAGGTTGGCGAGCGCCTCCGAACGCACACGCTTCCACACGCTCGCCACGTCGGCGTCCTCGTCGAGGGTCAGCGCCAGGCGCAGGTGCGGTTCGTCGCTCGACTCGGTGAGGCGGGCGCGCACCCTGCGAACACCCGGGTAGTGGGAGACTTCCTGCTCCAAGGCCCCGCGGGCCACCCCCTCGGACATCTCGACGTTGCCCGCGTCGTTGCGTTCCAGGAACAGTCGGCCCACGGTGTCGTTCATGCCCTGCACCATCAGCCATCTCAGGGCGAGGAAGCCGGACAGGAAGGCGACGGCCACCCCCGCGTACGGGACCCACTGTTGTCCGAGCACCTCGTTGACCCGGTCGCTGAGCAGCGGCGTAGCCGCCAGTTCGGCGCCGAGGAACCCCTGCCCCACCGCCAGTGCGGCCAGGCCCACCGCCAGCAGCACCGCCCCCACGATCACCAGGCCCAGCCGGTTCCCCCGGGCCGACCTCCGGCACCTGTCGCGCGCCATCGTCAGGCCTCCCCGTATCGGACGTAGGTGGCGATCCGCATGCTGCGCAGCGGGGCCAGCTCCTCCAGTCGCTGCTCCACCGCGGCGGTCACCTCACCGGGCATCCCTGTGGAGTCGCGCATGCCGGTACGCACGTGGACCCGGATGCGCTTGCCGCGCACCGCCACGTGCACACCGTCGACCCCGCTGATGCCCTGGGCCGCGGCAGCCACGGTCCGGCGCAGCGCAGTCCTGGTCAGCCCCACGACGAGCGCGGGGTCGTCGGTGCGAAGAACGGTCCACCGGCTCCGGCCGGGGGCCAACGCCACCACGATCAGGGACAACCCGATCAGGGCCAGGACCGCCGAGGCGATCTGCACGGACGGCTCGGACCAGGTGGCGGCACCCGCGTAGTCGGTGGCCGCCCCGACGGGGATCAGCCGTAGCGGGTTTCCAGCCAGTGCCGCGATGACTTCGGCTGCGGCCACAACGGCCACCGCCAGGATCACGATCCCGGTGAGCACCGCGGGCCAGGACCGGCGCGGCCGGAACGTGTGGACGGCGACCCGCCTGGCCCTGCGGTCGATGCCCTGGCTCGGACGGCCGAGCACCTCTTCCACGGTGGTCATGTCAGCGCACCAACTCCGCGATCTCGATGTCGATGTGGTGGACCTGTTTGCCGGTGATCGATTCGACCCGGCCCTTCACGTGTTCGCGTACGGCAGTGGCGATCTGGCGCGCCGAACGCGGATAGCTCACCTCGACACGCAATCTCAGGAGGACGACCTCCCCGCTGACCCGGGCTCGGGCCGCCCGCGAGCGCGCGGCCCGAGCCCCGGGCACCTCCCCACTGGCTCTGGCGGCCACCTTCTCGATGACGGAACCGGGGATCTCGGTGCGCCCTCCGGGGTCCCGTGCGCGCGCGTGCCTTCCAGCGGCCTCCCTCGTGGGTGCGGCCTCCCGCTGGCGAGGGACCGTATCGCTCCGAACCCCGACCACGACTCACCCCTGTCTACGCCGACCGCCGTGTGAACATCTCGGCGAGGTCGATCTCACCCTCCATCGCCCGGCCCGCGACGAACCCGACGAGGCCGAGGACCAATACCAGCGCGAAGGCGAAGAACCCGCCGAATGCCGCCGCGAGCCCGAGCACCGTCCCGTAAGACAGTCCAACGATGGGCCACATGGCTACCCCCTCTCATCAAACGCCCTGCTCATAGCTTTCTCAGCTGGCCGTGCGCGCACCGTCACCGAGTCCGGCGACCACGTCCTCCACTGACACGTGGACGGCGCGACCGCCGGTCAACGGGGTCAGGCCCCGGCGAATCTCGGCGGCGATCTCCAGCAGCGGACGCCCGTAGCGGACCACCACACCGACCTCGACGTACTCGTCGCGTATCGCCACCCCGCGGATCCTTCCCCCCGGCACCGCCGTACTCAGCGTGCCGAAGTATCCGGAGGACAGCTCGACCACGTCCGGAAAGCGTGTGGCCTCCTCCGCGATGGTCTGCGCGGACTCGCCCGGTGTGTCGCTGCCGGCCACGGCTACTTGACCCTGGGCTCGGTGTCGCCGTCGTCGGAGTCATCGTCCTCGGGCAGGTGGATGTCGTCCACGTTGATGTTGATCTCGGTGACCTCGAGTCCCGTCATCCGCTCGACCGCGGTCGTAACGTTGCGGCGCACTGCGGCGGCGAGGTCCTGGATCGCCGCGCCGTACTCGACGACGAGATCGATGTCGACGGCGGCCTGCCGCTCGCCGACCTCCACCGAGACGCCCTGGGCCACCGACCCTCCGGCGGAGCTACCCCTGCTCACAGCGTCGCGTACTGCCCCAACCACGCGTGCGGTTCCGCCGCCCATGGCGTAGACGCCACCGATCTCACGCGCGGCCATCCCGGCGATCTTGGCCACGACTCCGTCGGCGATCTGCGTGTGCCCCTGGTCGCTCTTGCTCACCGAGTCGCGCCTCGCACCCGCCTCGCGGGCGCTCGGCACCGCGGCTTCGGTCTTCATGTCCGACACTGGTCCCCCTACGCAGTGTGCAAACCGGCCTGGTTGTCCCTATTTCTTCTTGAAGGCGTCCTTAGCCTTGTCGCCCGCGGACTCGAAGGCCCCCTCCGCCTTCTCCTTGAGCTCCTCGGCCTTCTCCTTGACCCGGTCCGCCTTGTCCTTGGCCGTTGCCTTGGCCTGGTCGGCCTTACCCTCGGCCTCGGTGCCGCGGTCACCGGCGGCCTTGCCGAAGGCCTCCTTGCCCTTGCCCGCAGCGTCGTCGAAGTGCTTGCCCATTTGTGCCCCCTCTTCGGAGCCTTTTGGCTCAGGGATTGTGGACCGAAACCGGGCCACCTCGCGTCAAGGCGGCCGGTGAGGTTTCGACCTCATCACACCTTATACGCACTCTCTGTAGTCAACAAGGCACTCAAAGCAATAAGAGCCTGGTCGAACAGGCTATGGTCCTACCATCTTTGCCCCAATCCCACCCCCGGAACCCCACCGACACAAGAAAAACGCCAGGGGTGCCCGTAGGCACCCCTGAGCGTCCGAAACCGGTATTGCCCCGGGCCGCGTCGCCGGAGCGGGCGGCCACTGGAAGGCGTCTAGTCGAAGATGACCGTCTTCTCCCCGTTGAGCAGGACCCGTCGCTGGGCGTGCCAGTTCACGGCGCGCGCAAGGGACACCGATTCGAGGTCGCGGCCGATCGCGGTGAGCTGCTCCGGGCTCTGGGTGTGGCCCACCCGGGAGACCTCCTGCTCGATGATCGGGCCCTCGTCCAGGTCGGCCGTGACGTAGTGGGCCGTGGCACCGATCAGCTTCACACCGCGCGAGTGTGCCTGGTGGTAGGGGCGCGCACCCTTGAAACTCGGGAGGAACGAGTGGTGGATGTTGATGATGCGCCCGGACATCTTGGTGCAGAGCTGCTCGGAGAGCACCTGCATGTAGCGGGCCAGCACCACCAGGTCGACGTCATAGGAGTCGACGAGCTCCAGGATCCGCCCCTCCTGCTCCCGCTTGGTCTCCGGGGTGACCGGCAGGTGGTGGAAGTCCACCCCGTAGGAGTTGGCGAGGAACTCCAGGTCGGGGTGGTTGGAGACCACCGCGGCGATGTCGATGTCGAGCAGCCCGCTGCGCTGGCGGTAGAGGAGGTCGTTCAGGCAGTGGCCGAACTTGGACACCATGACGATCATGCGCGGCCGTACGTCACGCGCTTGGAGGGCCCACTCGACGGAGGAGTCGCCGGGGCCACGCCCGAAGTCGCTGGCGAGAGCGGCGAAGGCGCCCCGGAGTTCGTCCTCGCTCACCGGCCCGGAGGCTCCGGCTTCCGTCACGAACTGCATCCGGAGGAAGAAGCGCCCGGTGAAGTTGTCACCGTACTGCTGGCTCTCGGTGATGTTGCACCCGTGGCCGGCCAGTAGGTTGGCCACCCCCGCAACAATGCCCCGGCTGTCGGGGCAGGCAAGGGTCAGGACGTACTCGCGCTCGTTCATGAAGAGAACCACTCCCGGGGTCGACCGGCTGATCAGCCGTGACACCCCAGGATATCGAGGACCGGGATCCTGCGGGGCCGTTCCCGGCGTAGCCCGTGTCACCTGCGGGTGTACCCGAACGCGAGAAATACGCCCCATCAGACAATATGAAAGACATTCATGTTCTGGCATCCTCAGGGGCATGACAAGCCTGCGTGAGAAGTACGAGGCCGCGACGCGCGAAATCCAGGCCCCCTTCGCCATGGTCGACCTGGCCGCCTTCCGCGCCAACGCCGCGGACCTGACCCGGCGCGCCCACGGCCGCCCCATCCGGGTCGCCAGCAAGTCCGTCCGCAGCCGCGCGCTGCTGCGGGAGGCCCTGGCACAGCCCGGCTACGCGGGGATCATGGCCTTCACCCTGCCCGAAGCGCTCTGGCTGGCCACCGACGACCCCCAAGGCCCGCTCAGCGACGACATCCTCGTCGCCTACCCCACCGCGGACCGCGCCGCCCTGGCCGAACTCGCGCGCACCCCCGCCGCCGCGCGCGTCATCACCCTGATGGTCGACGACAGCGCCCACCTGGACCTCATCTCCGCCGCCGTCGCCGACGCCGGCCCCGACGCCCCGCGCGTCCGCGTGTGCCTGGACATCGACACCAGCTGGCAGCCCCTGGGACCCGGCATGCGTATCGGAACCCTCCGCTCCCCCGTGCGCACGCCTTCCCAGGCCGCCGAGCTGGCCCGCGCCGTCGTGCGCCGCCCCGAACTGGAACTCGACGGGATCATGGCCTACGAAGGGCAGATCGCGGGAGTGGGCGACGCACCTCCCGGCAGGCCCCTCTACGGCCGTCTGCTGCGTGCCGTCCAGCGCCGGTCCGCCGTGGAACTGGCCAAGCGCCGAGCGGCCATCACCCGAGCCGTCCGCGCCGTCGCCGACGTACGCTTCGTCAACGGCGGGGGCACCGGGAGCCTGCACACCACCGGTCGCGAAAGGGCCGTCACCGAGCTGGCCGCCGGGTCCGGGCTCTACCAGCCCCACCTGTTCGACCACTACCGGTCCTTCCAGGGCCGCCCAGCGGCCCTGTTCGCGCTGCCCGTCGTACGCCGCCCCGCCCCCGGGGTGGCCACGGCCCTCGGCGGCGGCTACCCGGCCTCCGGGCCGACCGACGCCCAGCGCGCACCGATCCCCCACCTGCCCGAGGGCCTGTCCTACAGCGCCAACGAGGGCGCGGGCGAGGTCCAGACACCGCTCATCGGTGTGCCCGCCCGCGGGTTGGCCCTCGGTGACCGGGTGTGGATGCGCCACGCCAAGGCCGGCGAGCTCTGCGAACGCTTCAACACGCTGCACCTCATCGACTCCGACACCGGTACCTACGAGGGCGCCGTCCCCACCTACAGGGGGGAGGGCCAGGCCTTCCTCTGAGCCGACGCCCCGCGTCGGCAGACCTGGGGCAAGAGCGCGACCAAGAGCGACGGGGCCCGCGCGTGCACCGCGCGGGCCCCGTCGAAGTCATTGCGGGGGTTGGGGCGTGTCCGGTGGATGCTGCCCGACCGTTCCTACTTCCTCTTGCGGCGCACCGCCCAGGCGATGACACCGACGGCAACAACGGTTCCGACACCGGCCGCGAGGATCAGCGCCTCGGGGGGCAGCTGGCCGCGCGACTGGTAGGTGGTCACCACCTTGTCGTCACCCTTGAGCACGATGCTGCCCTCTTCGGGCTCCACCAGGTGGCTCTCTACTCGGACGGCACCGCCGCCGACCACGAGCGCGCGGGCCTCGTCGAAGATCCGGGTCCCGTGGTCCTTGGCCTTCGCGAACTGGCGCCGGGCGATGTTCCCGGGCTTGGCCTGTTCGCTGAGCACGTCCAGGGTCTCCGCCAGCCTCCGCTGTTCGCGGTCGATCTCGGCCTTGACCTCCGCCGGCGTCTGGCGCGGTTCGGTGTCGCGTCCCGTCATATGGGGCTGCCTCTCTCCACTAGCGGGCGGTCGTCTGAGAGCCCGTGTCCGAGCCGGTGTCCCGGTCCTGCTCCTCCGCGCCGTCGGACGGACCAGAGAATCTCAGCGCACCGTCGATTCCGTCGACCACACGGAAGAAGTCCCGTGTGGACAACCACAGTTTATAGATGATGGCGATCTCGAAGGCGAGGAGCAAAACGCCCACAAACGCCGTGATCCAGCCGATCGCGGGGGGCCCGAAGACGACCGCCGCGATCGGGGCCGCCACGAAGACCGCTATCTGGAACTCGATCCCACCCACGAGGTGGGTCCGCACCCGACGGGCGTTGAGGGCCGCCCAGAACCGCTGGTACCAGGGGAAACGGGTGCGGAACTCCTGGTGCAGGTCCACCTTGGGCAGGGTGAGGTCCGGCTGTTTGCCCGCGGCGCGCTGGTTGCGCGCCTCCCGCTCGTTCTGGCTGCGCAGAATGTGCTCCAACACCCCGATGCCGTGTCGCAGCACCGCCTGCTCGCCGCCGTCGCTCATCGTCCGGCCGCCACCGCCGGTCGCGGTACCGGTGGCGTCGCCTTCGGGCTCCAGCATCGACAGGGCCGCCCGGGCGCGCTCCAGTGCCGCCGCCAGGTGGGAGCGCATCTCGCGGCGCACCTTGTACACCTGGAGCGCGTTCAGGTAGCGCAGCATGTCCAGGAAGACCACCGCCAGGGCCAGCCAGACGAACGCCACGTGCCCGGTCTCCCTGTACTGGCCGCCCATGAGGGCCACCACGCACACCAGGACCCGGAAACGGTCCGAGACGTAGTCCATCCAGGCGCCGAACAGCGTTTCCGCCCCCGTCAGCCTGGCGAGCTTGCCGTCCGCGCAGTCCACGAGGAAGCACAAGTAGTACAGCGCCGCACCGAGGATGAGGAGGGGCCAGTAGCCGAAGGCGAAACAGACAGCGGCGCCCAGGCCCAGGAAGAGGGCGGACACGGTCATCTGGTTGGGTGTGACCGCCGTGCGGTTGGCGAGCTGTCGCACGAGCCGGACCGCGAGCGGGTCCGCGAGATAGACCGTCAGCCAGGAGTCGCGCTCCTTGAGGGTACGAGCCCTGACCTCGTCGAGTGTGAATCCAGGCATCGTGGCGAACTACTCCCAAAGCGAAGCGGATGTGTCCCGGTCCGGTGGTCGCCGGACACACCATCGGGTCGTGGGCGACCCGCGCACGCTACGGCATCTCACCGAGAGCGGGCCAACCAAGAGCGCAAGGCCAACGATAGGTGATCGAATCGTTGGTCACTCCCAAAGCGGATGAACCGAACCGGAATCGCAACCGAAGCACCTCCCCCGAGCCGACCAGCACCGACCGTGCTGCCACCCCCGGACCGGGCCCACATCTCGTACTGTGAGGCAGGAACGACGCGGGCCCCTGCCGGGCCCGCCTGAAGCAGACAGGAAGACCACAAGTGAGCGAGCCCATCCGCCTGGAGCCCGGCGACCAGGCACCCGACTTCACCCTCAGCGACGCAGACGGCCAGACCGTTACCCTCAGTAAGGTTCTGGCCGACACCGGAAACAGCGTCGTCCTGTACTTCTACCCGGCTGCCATGACGCCCGGGTGCACGACCCAGGCCTGCGACTTCCGGGACAACCTCACCGAGTTCGCCGACGCGGGCTTCACCGTGCTGGGCGTCTCCCCGGACAAGCCCGAGAAGCTCGCCGAGTTCCGCGAGAAGGAGAGCCTGACCTTCACCCTGCTCGGCGACCCCGACAAGGACACCCTGAGCGCCTACGGCGCCTTCGGCGAGAAGAAGAACTACGGCCGCCTCGTCCAGGGCGTCATCCGGTCCACCGTCATCGTGGGCACCGACGGCAAGGTGCAGAAGGCCTTCTACAACGTGAAGGCCACCGGCCACGTCGACCGGATCAAGAAGGAGCTCGGGCTCTAGGGCGAAAGGGCCGGTCGTCCGGTAACCACGGGGCCGGACGACCGGTCATGTCCCCAATCCCGGTAGAGTGACCCCTCGGGGGCCGTAGTCCAACTGGCAGGAGACGGCAGCTTTAGGTGCTGTACAGTGCGGGTTCGAATCCCGCCGGCCCCACCAGGGCCTCTCCCCGTGTTCAACCAGGGGACCCCGACACCACCGAAGGCGCGCGAAACCGGTTCGCGCGCCTTCGTCGTTCTTCTGCCGCGCGGCTGCTGCCTCGTGGCTGTCAAAGGCCCAGCAGGGCCCACATGACCAGGGCCAGCAGGGCCAGCACGCCCACACCCACACCGGCGACCACCGGTAGGCGGCTCCTCTCGGCGTGCTTGCCCGAGCTGGTCAGGCCCAGCGTGTCAGTGGACTCCCGGATGGAGACCATGATCGAGTTCATCGCGTCAGGACTGTGCCGGAGCCGCTCGCTGATGGACTCCGCCAACACGTGCGCGCCCGCGCGGAAGTGCTCCCGGGCCGACTCCCGCTCCTCCGCCATCACCCCCGTTTCGGAGTCCGAGGACTCCTCCTCCGAGGAACCCTCCCCTGACTCCGCCGCCGACGCGTCCCCGGAGTCCGCGGCACCCGCGTCCCCACTTCCCGCGTCCGAGTTGCTCGCGTTGTAGGGGGGCTGCCCCGGGGACCAGGGCGCCAGGGCCGCGATCCGCAGCATCTTGGTGGTGTTCTCCGCGGTCAGCCGCTCGCCGGGCTCGACCTTGAGCATGCCGGCCAGGACCGGGGCGAGCGGGCCCGCGTTGGCGGCCTCCTTAGGCTCGTCCAACTGTTCCTGGCGCAGGATCTTGATGTAGCCCTTGCGGTCGTAGGGCGGGTAACCCTCGACCGCCGCGTACAGGGTGGCGCCCAGCGACCAGAGGTCGGACTCGGGGCCGACCGGGCCCGCTTTGGCGCGCTCCGGCGGGATGTAGGCGGGGGAGCCGATGATGCGGCCCGAGGAGCTCAGCGCGGACTCGCCGTTCCAGGCGGCCAGCCCGAAGTCGGTCAGCACTACGCGTCCGGCCTCGCTGATCATCACATTGTCCGGCTTGACGTCGCGGTGGACGATGCCCTCGCCGTGCGCGACCTTGAGCGCGTCGATCAGCTGGAGCCCGATCTCGGCCACCCTCTGGTAGGGCAGCGGCCCGCCCACCTGGATGATCTCCTCCAGGGTGGAGGCCTCCAGGAGCTCCATGACGATCCACGGCCGCTCGTCCTCGTCCACGACGTCCAGGACGGTGACGAGGCTGGGATGGATGAGGCGCCCGGCGACCCGGGCCTCACGGGTGGTGCGCTGGACGAGCGACTCGCGCTCGGAGCGGCTCAGGTCCGACGGCAGGCGGAGTTCCTTGACCGCGACCTCGCGCTTCATGACCAGGTCGGTGGCGCGCCAGACCGTGCCGACACCGCCGCGGGCGATTTCGGAGGTCAGCTGGTAGCGACCCTTCAGCAATCGACCACCGGACTCCGGTTCAGCCACGGCGGCCTCCGGACGCGAGGTGTCGAGCGGCGTCTCCGGCCGCTGCGTGTGGGGGTTGTCTAGGGAGGACACGGTTATCCACGGGTCCATTCACCGGCCATGGTGGCCTCCTGCGGAGCATTGCGGTCGCTGTCACCACGTAGGTGCACGGATCACTCGTTATACCAGCACGGACTGCAGGCCAAGTTGGTGGTTGCCTGATGGCAGACACATAGGTTCGTTTTCGTTATGTCCGAGGAAAGCCCTCACATGCCGTGACGAGGGTCTCCCTTGCAAAGCCTTGACCTGGGACGGGTTTCGTGCACGAGCATCAGCGCGTGCACGAAACCCCAGACACTCAGCTCCAGAGGGATTCCGGCGAGCGCACCTCGACCGGCCCGATACCCGTCTTCGTGAGCGGCCCACGCAGAGTCTCCGCGTCCCCGACCGCCACCACGACGGCCTCCTCGGGACGAAGGTACTCGACGGCGGCACTGTCGAGATCCGCCGCGGTCAGCTTCTCGAACCCGGCACGGGTCCGGTCCACATGATCCTCCGGCAGGTCGTGTACCACCATGTCGACGAGCGGCCCCGCCATGGCGCGCGCTGTCGAGTAGCTGACCGGCAGGCCCACGGTGTTGGACTCGCGGACAGCGGCCAGCTCGTCCTGTGTGACGCCGGAGTCGCGCAGTTTGTTCATCTGTTCCAGCGACGAAGTGACCGAATGGGCCGTAGTGCCTGCCTCGACCTGTGTGCTCATGAAGAACACACCGCTGTCGCGGCGCAGGTCGAACCGGCTCCCGGCACCGTAGGTGTAGCCCAGGCGCTCACGCAGCTCCATGTTGAGGCGGGAGGTGAACATCCCGCCGAGGACCTCGCTGACGCCCTCGACGAGCGGCAGCTCCACCCGCGAACGCGCGGGGGCGCGGTGCGCGATGACCAGGGCCGTCTGGACCGAACCGGGGCGGTCGACGATGAGCACGCGCGGCAGCTCGCCGGGGGGCGGAGCCGGCTCACCGGTGGGGCGCTCGGGCGTCGGCGCGGCGTCGCCGAAGACGGTCCGGCCCAGCTCTTCGAGGTCGACGTTGGCCAGGTCGCCCACGACCACGAGAGTCCCGGCGATCGAGGCGATGGAGTCGGCGTGGAAGCTCGCGACCCTCTCGGGGGTGATGTCGGCCAGCTTGACCGGGCCTCCGGAGAGCGGGGTGGCGTAGCGGCCGGTGAACAGCTGCCCGCCGAGGCTGCGCATGGCCAGGACACCCGCGGACGAGGCGTCGAGCCAGAAGCGCTCCAGCAGCTGTTCGCGGCGGCGCACCACGTCGTCGGGGTTCAGGGCCGGACGGCGTACGGCGTCGGCGAACAGGTGGACGGCGTCGCCGAGGCGGTTCGTGGGGGCGTCCAGGCCGGTGATGAAGCCGTCCCAGTTGACGCGGGAGATCCACTCGGCTCCGTGGCGCTCCAGGGCCGGGGCCAGCGAGCTGTTGCCTGCTGGGCCGTCCTCGAGGGCTTCGCTGGTCAGCACGCTGACGCCCATGGCGTCGAGGGGCTCGGCGGCGCCGCCGAAGGGGTGTACGAGGCGGATGGAGGCCAGCTGCTGGCCGGGGACGTCGATGGCGACGATGGTGCCGCCCCCGACGCGGATCCGCTGGGGCTTGGGAAAGGTGTAGGACGCGGCGGCACCGATGTCCGGACGGGTCTGCTGCATGCTCTGCGGCTCTTTCTGCGGCTTGACGGTAACGGAGCTTCGGTGGCTAGGCCTGGTTGGCCGCGGCGTCCGCCTCGGCTTCCACCTCGAGCGTCTCAGCCTCGGTGGCGGCCTCGGGGTCGAAGCGGACGACGAGCATGTTGCCGTCGACGAGCAGGCGCTCGGCGGTGACCCGGACCTCCTCCGCGGTGATGTCGGCCCACCGCTTGGGCCAGGTGTAGGCGAGCTCGGGGTCGCCGAGCAGCTGGGTGCAGTTGCCGATGGAGTCGGCCAGTCCTGAAGGGCTGGCGATGGAGTGCAGGTGCTCGCGCTCCAGGACGGCGCGGGCGCGGTCCAGCTCCTCGTCGGTGATCCCGCTGGCGAGCTTGGCGACCTCTTCGCGGATGGCCTGTTCCAGGACGTCCCCGTCCACGCCCTCACGGGCGAGCATGTTCACCAGCAGCAGGCTGTCCGTGTAGCGGAACGGCAGGATGTCCGCGGAGCCGCCGCCGTCGTCGGCGGCGATGGGCCGGTCCACGACCAGCGAGCGGTACAGGCGGCTGCCCTGCCCCTGCCCGAGGACGGCCGAGGCCAGGTGGGCGACGTCGTGCTCGCGCTCGCCGTAGGAGGGGACGCGGAAGCCGATGAACACGCCGGCGGCCGGGACCGTCTCGGTGACGGAGTCGCGCACCGGACCGCCCAGCGGCGCGCGCAGCGCGGAGTCGGGGACCTCGGGGAGGGACTCCCGGGCGGGGATGCCGCCGAAGTACTTTTCGACCCGGGCGAGCACGTCCGCGGACTCCAGGTCGCTGACGATGGTCAGGACGCAGTTGTCCGGCCCGTAGTGCGCCTTGTGGAACGACTTGACGTAGTCCAGGTCGGCGGCGTCCAGGTCGTCCATGGAGCCGATCGTGGAGTGGTGGTACGGGTGCCCCTCGGGGTAGGCCAGGCGCAGGATGCGTTCCAGGGCCGTTCCGTAGGGCTGGTTGTCGTAGCGCTGGCGGCGCTCGTTCTTGACGACGTCGCGCTGGTTGTCCAGGACCTCCTGGGTCATGCCCTCGCGCAGCGTCGACAGGCGGTCCGCCTCCAGCCACAGGATGGCGTCCAGGGCGTGCGTGGGGACCGTCTCGAAGTAGTTGGTCCGGTCGGTCGAGGTGGAAGCGTTGATGTCACCGCCCAAGCGCTCGACCACGTCGAAGTGCTCGCCCTTGGTGACGTTGCCGCTGCCCTGGAACATCAAGTGTTCGAACAGGTGCGCGAAGCCGGTGCGCCCGGGCACCTCGTGGCGGGACCCGACTCCGTACCAGAGGTTGACCGAGGCGACCTGACCTGTGGAGGCCGGGGCCGTCACCAGGCGCAACCCGTTCTCCAGCGTGTACTGATCGACCCGTCCAGCCGTTCCCATGGTGGTCACCTGCGCATGCACCCCATCAAGTTCCGTTGACCGCTTCAGTGTTTCCGACTCTATGGCCTAAGCACACTGCGAAGACACTCAGTTCCAGCAATCCGTGGGGGCTGGCGGGGGAGGTTGGGCCGTTAGGAGTCGGCCCGGTAGGCGGTGGTGTCCATCGACGCGGCGATCTCTTCGTAGACGGCGCTGTGCTGAGCGTCGGCGGACCAGACGTAGAGCAGCACGTCGCTCTCCGGGAGGAACCACATGCGCACCTCGAAGGTGTCGCCGTTGTCGCAGGTCACGTCCCAGACCGAGTGGTGGGATTTGAGGCCGTCCGCGTGCTCGAAGACGTTGCCGTGCCCGGAGGTGAGCTGGGCGTCGTCGACCCCGATGTTGCCGGAGGCGGCGGTGTTGAGGCTGCGGCAGCTGTCGGTGTTGTCAGCCCAGCCGTCGGCGTCGTAGAAGGCGTCGTCCTCCTTGGGCCAGTCCTCGGGATGGTTCGCGGCCTGTTCGGGAACCAGCTGGATCGACCCGTAGGCGCAGGCGCTCTGCCCGGGAGGCGTCATGCACAGCTCGCCGCCCTCGTTCTGGATCTCCCAGTCCTCGGGCGTGTCGATGGTGATCCCGGCGACGTCGGCGCTGTCGAACCCCTCCGGACCCGGGGGCTCGACCGCGGGCATCATGCCGCTCTCGCCGCGCTCCAGTTCGGCCTCCCCGGACGCCTCAGCCGAGCAGGCACCCACGGCCAGCAGGGCCGCCGCCGCGGCCGCGGCCGCGGTCGCGATCACGCGGCCGCTCCTCGCCCGCTGCCGCACCTTGTCCGTCGTGCCCGCCATCGCTTGCCCGCCCTTCTCTACGTTCTCCGGACCACCCGACTGACTGACCGGAGCACAGTTGACCTTAGCGTCCCCAACACACCTGCCGCACCGGGGAACCTCCATGACTACTCTGGGGCCATGGTGGACCTCGCGAAGATCACGGAACCCTTGTCCCTCAACCGGTTCGGCCCGCGGCGCCAAGGCCCGTTGGTGCTCGAGCTGGACCTGACGGAGGGTGTCGCCGACGAAGCGCCATCCAATCCGGTCAGCCAGATCATGAACCGCCGCAAGCAGCGGTACCTCGACATCATCGAGGGGATCCGCAGAGGCGCGCGCGACCCCGGGGTCGCCGCCTTGATCGTGCGGGTCGACGCCAGGTCCCTCGGTATCGCCAAGGTGCAGGAGCTCCGGGACGCCGTCGCGGACTTCCGTTCCACGGGCAAGCCCACCGTCGCCTGGGCCGACACCTTCGGTGAGGCCGGGGACGGGAACCTGCCGTACTACCTGGCCAGTGCCTTCGCCAAGGTCGTGCTCGCCCCGACCGGACTGGTCGGGCTCAGCGGCCTGGTGATGCGGAGTACCTTCCTCAAGGGCGCCCTGGACAAGCTCGACGTCACCTTCGAGGCCGGGGCGCGCCACGAGTACAAGAACGCGGTCAACGTCTACACCGAGACCGCCTTCACGGACGCGCACCGTGAGGCCTCGGAGCGCATCGTCGTGTCCACGTCGGACCAGCTGGTCGAGGCCGTGGCCAAGGGGCGCGGGCTGACCGAGAAGCGGGTACGCGAGCTGATCGACCGCGCACCGGTCCTGGGGCAGGAGTCCCTGGACGCGGGCTTGGTGGACCGGCTCGCGTACCGGGACGAGGTGTACACGGAACTGAACGAGCAGGTCAGAGCGGAGAACGACGGCCGCGAGCCCGCCCTGCAGTTCGTCTCCCGCTACCACCGCAAGCACACACCGCCGCCCCGCCCGAAGATGGCGGGCGGCCCCGGCTACATCGCACTGATCTCCGCCAATGGTGCCATCAACCTGGGTAGGAGCCGCCGCTCGCCGCTCGGCGGCGGTACGGTGATGGGCTCGGACACCGTCTGCGCGGCCTTCCGCGCCGCGCGACAGGACCCGCAGGTCAAGGCGGTGGTGTTCCGGGTGGACAGCGGCGGCGGTTCCGCGATCGCCTCCGACGCCATCCGCCGCGAGACCGAGCTGACCTCGAAGGCGGGCAAGCCCGTCATCACCGCGATGGGCGACATCGCGGGTTCGGGCGGCTACTACGTGGCCCTGGGCTCGGACTCGATCGTGGCCCAGCCCGCCACGATCACGGGGTCGATCGGTGTGCTCACCGGCAAACCGGTCCTGGGCAAGCTCAAGGAGCGCTTCGGGATCACGACCGACTCCGTCCAGACCGGCGCGCACGCGGCCATGTTCGACAGCGAGGAGGGGTTCAGCGACTCCGAGTGGGAGCGGGTGAACACCCTCCTGGACTCCGTCTACGAGGACTTCGTCGGCAAGGTCGCTGCGGCCCGGGGCATGACCTGGGACCAGACGCACGAGGTCGCCAAGGGGCGGATCTGGAGCGGCGCGGACGCGCGCGAGCGGGGTCTGGTCGACGACCTCGGCGGGATCGAGACCGCGGTGCGTCTGGCGCGCGCCAAGGCGGGCCAGGGCGCGCTGCCGCTGCGGGCGTTCCCGCGCTCGCACCCGTTGGACCAGCTGCGCCAGCACGAGTCCAGCGAGGACCTGGCCTCGTCCGAGCCGCAGACGGCACTCAACCCCTGGGGGTCCTTGGCGCACGCGGCCGCACACCTGGGGCTGCCGGCGACCGGCCCGCTGACGATGCCCTCCCTGGAGATCCGTTGAGTGTTCCGAGCGGCGCCTACCTGGAGAGCATGGCGCTGTTGCCGAGCGGGGTGAGCGTGGTGACCGTCGCGGACGGCCGCGACGACATCGGGGCGACGGTGAGCGCCTTCGTCTCGGTGTCCGCGGATCCGCCGATCGTGATGCTGAGCGTGGCCGGTGACGGCTATGTCGCTGAGGTGGTCGAGGAGGTCGGCGCCTTCGCGGTGAGTGTCCTCGCCGGTGACCTGCGGGCGATCGCCGGCCGGTTCTCCGCCGAGGGCCGGCCGAGTGCCCGGCTGCTGGTGTCGGGCGAACCGCACCACCGCGGCGAGCGCACCCGGGCGATCGTCCTCGACGGGGCCCTGGCCGCCCTGGAGTGCTCGGTGCGGCGCCGCGTGGAGGTCGGCGACCACATGGTGTTCTTCGCCGACGTGATCGGCCTGCCCGAGGTGGGCTCGGGCAGCCCCGCCCCGGCGATGGTCCGCTGGAACGGCCGGTACCACTCCGTCGGCTGACCAACCGCGAACGGCGGGGCCCGGACCGACCAGCATCGTTGTTCGGATCCGGGCCCCGCCGTGGCGGTCGTCCCCGGTGGAGGCCGGGCTGGCGGAGGCCCGCACCGTGCTTGCCGCGGCTACGTCGCAGATACGTCGCGGCTACGAGGCCAAGCCCTGTTCCTCCAACCACTCCTGTGCGACGTCGGCGGGGTTCTCGTCGTCGATGATGACCCGCTCGTTGAGCTCGGTGAGCTCCTCGGTCGTCAGGGCGCCGGACACCGTGTCGAGTGCCCCCCGTGCGGTCTCGTCCACCTGGTCGCCGTTGATGAGCGGTGTGACGTTCTGCGCCCCGAACAGGTTCTCCGGGTCGTCCAGGATCACGAGGTCCTCGACCGCGATCACCGGGTCGGTAGTGAACAGGTTGCCGGCCTGGATGTCGCCGTCCGCCAGTGACTGCGCGATCAGCGCCGCCTCCAGCGAGCGGAAGTCCCCGAACTCGACGCCATAGGTCGACTCGAGTCCCGGCACCCCCTGAGGGCGGGTCTCGAACTCGGCGGGGGCGCCCAGGGCCATGTCGTCGGCCACGTCGGCCAGGTCCCCGATGTCGGCAAGGTCGTACTCGTCGGCGGTCTCCTGTGTGACGGTTACCGAATCCTTGTTCTCGGCGTTGGAGGACTCCAGGATCTCCAGGTTGTCGGGCAGGGCCTCCTCGATGGCGGCGTTGGTCTCCTCGCTCGTGCCGATGACCGCATCGCTGTCGAGGTAGAACAGGATGCCGCCGTTGTACTCGGGGAAGACCGAGAGCGCACCGGACTCGATCTGGTCGTAGTACACCTCCCGGCTGCCGATGTTGAGCTGGTACTCGACCTCCACGCCCTCGGCTTCCATGGCCCGGCCGTAGAGCTCGGCGAGCAGCGCGCTCTCGGGGAAGTCGGCCGATCCGACCACGACGGCCCCGTCCGCGGCTTCGCCGTCGCCGTCCGCCCCCTCCTCGAAGGGGTCGCTACCGCCGCACGCGGTCAACAGTGCGGCCGCCAGGGGGATCCCGATCAGGGTGAGCCTCTTGTCCATATTCGTTTTCCTAACGTTGAGAAGCCGTCGCCCCCTGGTCGTCGACCGGGGCCATACCGCTCAGCGCGCCGCAGCGGCCTCGGCACGCAGTCCGGGTGCGACGAGCAGGCGTCGCAGTCCGGCGAACAGGAGCGTGGTGAGCACGGCCAGTGCCACCACGAGCACGGAGCCGCCCAACAGCATCGCCAGGTCCTGGCGGGCCTGCCCGTCGACGATGTAGCGGCCCAGGCCGCCGACCCCGACATAGGCGGCGATGGTGGCGGTGGCCACGACCTGAACCGCTGCGGTGCGCATCCCGATGAGGATGAGGGGCACCGCCATCGGCAGCTCCAGTTTGAAGAGGACCTCCCGGCCGCGCATGCCCATGCCTAGGGCGGCGTCTCTCAGCCGGGGGTCGACGCCCCTGACCCCCTCATGGGTGTTGACGAGGATGGGCGGGACGGCCAAGGCGACCAGGGCGCTCACCACCGGGACGAGACCGATGCCGGCCAGCAGCACGATGAGGAACAGCACCCCGATGGTCGGTAGCGCACGGGCGAAGTTGGCGAGGCTGGTGGTCAGGAACCCGCCCACTCCGGTATGCCCCGTCAGCAGGCCCACCGGGACGGCGATCGCCGTGGACAGCAGCAGCCCGATCAGGGAGTAGTAGGCGTGCTCCGCGAGCCGGGTGGGGATACCGGCGGGGCCGGTCCACTGGGCCGGGTCGGCGAACCACTCGACCAGCATGGTCAGGATGTTCACGGCGTCTCCCGGTGGTCGGCGGCGTCCCCTGAGTGCGGCGCCGCGTCCCCACTGGGTGGTGCGGCTCCCCCAGCGGGTGGTGCGGCCCTTCCGGCTTGGGCGGCCGCGGGGGCGGCCCCCTCGGCAGCGGTGGCTCTGGCCCGGGCCGCCCTCCGCTTACGGGCGGCGCGCCGGGACTCGGTGTGGGCCCAGGGGGTGAGCAGGCGCTGGGCGAAGACGAGGACGGCGTCGGTGGCCAGGGCGAGCAGCACGGACAGGACGATGCCCACGACGATGGGTGCGTCGAACTGGCGGCGGAACCCTTCGCTGACGATGAGCTGGCCCAGCCCGCCCAGGCCCACCAGGGAGGCGACGCTGACCATGCTGATGGTGGCGACCGACGCCACCCGCAGCCCGGCGATGATCACCGGGACCGCCACCGGCATCTCCACGAACACCAAGCGGCGCAGCGGACCGAAACCCATGGCCACGGCGGCCTGGCGCACGTGTTCGGGGACCTGCCGCAGGCCGTCCACCACGTTGGGCAGGAGGATCACCAAGGTGTAGAGGGCGAGCGGCACGATCGCCGTCCAGTCGCTGAACCCGGTGTAGGGCAGCATCAGGAAGAACAGGGCGATCGAGGGCACCGCGTAGAGCACGTTCACACCCGTGAGCACGGGCGGGTAGAAGGTCCGGAAGCGCACGCACAGAAGCCCCAAGGGCAGCGCGAGGACCAGCCCGATGAGGATCGACAGGTACGCGAGACGCATGTGCTCGGTGAGCCGGGGCAGGATCCCGCGGTCGGGCTCACCGGGGTAGCTCCAGTTGGTGACGGCCCAGTCGACGATCCTCAGTAGCCACTCCAGGGCGGGTGCTCCCCCGGAGCCGTCGGCGGCGCTCACTCGGACACCGACCAGATCGCCGCGCCCAGGTCCGTTTGGGACACCACCCCGACGACACCGCCGTCGTCGTCCACGCCGACAGCCCGTCCCGCCGGGGAGAGCACGGCCGCGTCCAGTGCGGCCCGGAGGGAGTCGACCGCGACGTCGAAGGTGTGCCCGTAGGGGGCGAGTGCCAGGTCCCCGAGGCAGACCCCCGACGGTTCCCTGGCGAGCTGTTCGGCACTGACCCAGCCCATGGGCGCGCGGCGGCCGTCCACCACGAGCGCCCACGGTTCGCCCTCGCCCAGGACGGCGTCACGGGCCCGTTCGACCCGGTCCTCGCCGTCGAAGACCACGTCCTGGCGCAGCGAGAGCTCACGTGCGGGAAAGAACGAGAGGCGGCGCACGCCCCGGTCGTAGCCGACGAAGGCCTCGACGAACTCGTCGACCGGTTGGGCCAGCAGGCGCTCGGGGGTGTCGTACTGGGCGAGCGCCCCGCCGGGGCGGAACACGGCGATCCGGTCGCCCAGGCGTACGGCCTCGTCGATGTCGTGGGTGACGAACACGACGGTCTTGTGCAGTTCGTTCTGCAGCCGGAGGAGCTCGTCCTGGAGGCTGGTGCGCACCACCGGGTCGACAGCGCTGAAGGGCTCGTCCATGAGGAGGACGGGCGGGTCGGCGGCTAGGGCGCGGGCCACACCGACCCGCTGCTGCTGGCCCCCGGAGAGCTGGTGCGGGTAGCGCTTGGCCTGGGCCGAGTCGAGGCCGACCAGCTCTAGGAGCTCGTTCGCGCGGGCGCGGGCCTTGGAGCGGCGCCAGCCGAGGAGCAGGGGGACCGTGGCGATGTTGTGCAGCACGGTCCGGTGGGGAAACAGACCGGCCTGCTGGATGACGTAACCGATGGAACGGCGCAACTGGGCCGGGTTCTGGTCGCGGACGTCCGTACCGTCCATCCGGATCTGTCCCTCGGAGAGCTCCACCATGCGGTTGATCATCCGCAGGGAGGTGGTCTTACCGCTGCCCGAGGGACCCACGAACACCGTGGTCGCACCGGTCTCGACGGTCAGGTCAAGGTGGTCGACGGCGACGGTGCCGTCGGGATAGACCTTGGTCGCGCCCTCGAACGTGATCATCGGGTCTCCAAAGGCGGGGGCTGGTGGTGGAGTGGAGCGGCCTGGTTGGCACGGAGTGCGGAACGGACCGACCTAAGGCCGTTGCGACGCTACCCGAGTACGGCCCGGGCAAACCGGATGCGACGCGCCCACGGCCGCATCACACCCTTTCCAGAGTTTCCCTACCTTAAGGGTGGGATATGACGGAAGTCGAGTACCCGGGCCGACCATCCACGGGGGCGGGGGCCGGTTCAGCCCGCGGCTCGGGTGGCGACCCAGTCGGCGAGCTGGTGGAGGTCGTCCACCACCACGTCGGCGGCCTTGGCGTCGGGCGTGGCCGAGTGCCGGTAACCGTAGATGCCCCGGCGTAGCAGGACGGTGGCCATCCCCGCGCGGCGGGCGGGCAGGACATCGTTGTCGGTGCGGTCACCCACGTAGAGGATTTCCTCCGCGGTGATGCCGGGGCGGGTCCGCGAAGCCAGGTCCACAACCCGGTCGAAGAAAACCGGCTGGGGTTTCTGCACGCCCCAGTCGTCGGAGATCCCGATGCCGTCGACGCCCAGCTCCATGGCGGCCAGGGTCGGCCCGGCCTCGGGCGGCTGGTTCCCGGCGATGACCAGGGACAGCCCGGAAGCGCGCATGTCGGTGAACGCGGGGCGCACGTCGGGGTAGAGGTCGCGCTCGTCGAAGTGCTCGCGCACGCCCTCGGGGTCTTCGGCACGCCAGCGGGCGCTCTCGGCCTCGAGGTCGAAACCTGGCACGAGCAGCCTGAACCCGTCGGTGAGGGTGCCGCCGGAAGCGATCACGCCCCCGATGGTGCCGAAGAACGCCATGTGCGGGATCCCGAAACGGTCCGCCCAGCGCGCGAAGATACGCGTCTCGTCGATCAGCGTCTCGCCGACGTCGAACACCACAGTACGAATTGCCACGGTTAGGGAGTGTACACAGCGGCCCCGTCGGAACCCGCTCCCCCGCGCGGCCCGGACCGCGCCCGCCCTACCCCCGCTCGGGCGGGCGCAGCACCGCGAAGGCGTCGGTGACCTCCATCTCCCGCGCGCGGAAGCGGAACAGCGCGGCCGGCCGCCCCCCGGAGCGCCCGGAGGGCACCGAGCGGCCCGTCTCCTCGATCTGACCGCGCCGCAGCAGGACCCGGCGCAGGTTGGTGGCGGCCACGTCGTGCCCGAGCGCGGCCCGGTAGTGGGCCGACAGCTCCGACATGGTGAACTCGGGCGGCGCCAGCGCAAAGCCGACGTTGGTGTAGCTCAGCTTCGAGCGGAGGCGGCGCCGACCGGACCGGACGATGGAAGCGTGGTCGAAGGCCATCGGGGGCAGGGCGGCGGCGGGGTGCCACCCGGTGTCCTCGGGGACCACCGGGTCGATGTGGGCCGGCACCAGCCCCAGGTAGGCGGTGGCGAGAGTGCGCCGCTGGGGGTCGCGCCCGGGGTCGCTGCGCGTTTCCAGCTGCTCCATGTAGCTCAGGTCGCGGACGTCGACCTTCTGGGCGAGCTGGCGGCGGATCGAGGCACCCAAGTTCTCGTCGGCTCCGAGGCGGCCGCCGGGCAGGGCCCACTCCCCCTCGCAGGGCGGCAGGGCACGCCGCCAGAGCAGCACGCACAGCTCTCCGCCGCGGATCTGCAGGACGACCGCGAGCGCCTCGTGTGCCGACAGCACGGCTCCCCCGCCCCCGCCGCCCGCACCGGCCTCGGGGGGCGCGCTCGCTTCAGCCATCGCGGCCTGTCCGTTTGCCTCCGGGATATCCACCCTGTCCCTTCCGTTCCACGCCATGTTAAGCTTCATCAGGTTTGTGCCTGATAGACAAAAACTTGGACTCCCGCACTGACCTCCCTCGGCACGGCGCCCGTACGACGTGCCCACAGCCTCAAGGAAGTAGTAGGACATGGCATCGGTCACCGCTACGGCAGACACCATGACCAGGCAGGAATGGGCCGCCGAGGTCCACCGCTTGGCGGAGGAGCGCGACGCTGTCATCCTCGCGCACAACTACCAGCGCCCGGAAATCCAGGACGTCGCCCACCACACCGGCGACTCCCTCGCCCTGTCCCGACTCGCGGCGAGCGTCGACGCCAGCACCATCGTCTTCTGCGGGGTGCACTTCATGGCCGAGACCGCCAAGATCCTCGCGCCCGAGAAGACCATCCTGCTGCCCGACCCCAACGCCGGGTGCTCGCTCGCCGACACCATCACCGCCGCGGACGTGCGCGCCTGGAAGGCCGAGCACCCCGGCGCGGTCGTCGTCGCCTACGTCAACACCACCGCCGCGGTGAAGGCCGAGACCGACATCTGCTGCACGTCCTCCAACGCCGCGGACGTCATCCGCTCCATCCCCGAGGACAGGGAGATCCTGTTCCTTCCCGACCAGTTCCTGGGCGCCCACGTCAAGCGGGTCACCGGCCGCGAGAACATCCACATCTGGATGGGCGAGTGCCACGTCCACGCCGGGATCGACGGCCACACTCTGCGTGAGCGCGTGGACTCCGAGCCCGACGCCGAGGTGTACGTGCACCCCGAGTGCGGCTGCGCCACCTCCGCCCTCTACCTGGTCGGCAGCGGCGCGGTGCCCGAGGACCGGGTCAAGGTGCTCTCCACCGGCGGCATGCTGACCGCCGCCGAGAACACCAACGCCCCGAAGGTGCTCATCGCCACAGAGACCGGCATGCTGCACCAGCTGCGCAACGCGAACTCCACAACGGAGTTCGAGGCGGTCAATTCACGGGCCGAGTGCCACTACATGAAGATGATCGACGCCGACAAGCTGCTGAACTCGCTCCGCCACGGCACGAGCGAGATCACGGTCGACGCCGAGACCACGGAGCGCGCCCGCCGCTCCGTCGAGCGCATGGTCGAGATCGGGCAGCCCTCCAGGGGCGGCGAGTAGCCCTCGGGCACCGGTCCGCCGGGGCGGGGCGGGGCACTGGTCCGGGCCCCGCCCCTCGCCCTTGGGGTTGTGAGCTGTTCCGTGTTCCCTCAGCAACCATCCACTCTTGTCAACACACAGCACTACGGCCGCAGGCCACCGTTGAAGAGCCAGGCACTCGGACCGGTTCGCGCCGGAGAAAAAATCAGGGGAGTTCGCCGATTCTCCCCACACGGGCCCGCCCGTCCCGCTAACGTCTTTCTCGAACGTGTGAACGAGACACCGGGAGAGGAGGTGGGACCCGTGGCCGAGACCGCCCCACACCAAGCCGAACAGCAATCGGAAGGCAAGAAGAAGCCGAAGAAGAAGCGGGGGTTCCAGCCCCGCCCCGGGCACGCGGTCCAGGCCTACGTCTTCGCTCTGGACCCGGGGTCCGAGACCGAGCAGCGGCTGCGCTCGCACTGCGGAGGGGCCCGGACGGCCTTCAACTGGGCCCGCAACCACGTCCTGGCCACCTGGGACCAACGCAATGCCGAGGCCTCCTACGGGGTTGCTGAGTCTGAGCGCACCCCGTGGCGGTCCTGGTCGCTGCCCGCCCTGCGGCGGGCCTTCAACGCCAACAAGAGGGAGGATCCCCGGTTCGCGTCCTGGTGGGCGGATAACTCCAAGGAGGCCTACAACACCGGCCTAGCGAACGCGGCGGCCGGCTTCGATGCCTATGCCGCCGCCAAGCGGGGCGATCGCAAAGGTCCGAGGGTGGGGGTGCCGCGGCCCAAGTCCAAGCACCGGGCGCCCCTGTCCTGCCGCTTCACCACCGGGGTAATCCGGTGTGAGGACACCCGTCGTCATGTCACGTTGCCGGTGGTGGGGCGGGTGCGTACCCATGAGTCCACCCGCAAACTCCACCGCCGCCTGACCAACGGGACCGCGCGCATCCTCTCGGCCACCGTTTCGCACCGGCGGGGCCGGTGGCAGGTGGCCTTCCAGGTCGAGATCGAACGCGCCCCCACCACTCCGGCCCGGCCGGAGGGGGTGGCCGGGGTGGACCTGGGGGTCAAGTCCCTGGCGGTGGTCGCCGACTCCGACGGTGGGGTGTGGCACGTGGCCAACCCCCGCCACCTGGAGGGGGCACTGCAGGAGCTGCGCCGGGCCTCGCGGTCGGTGTCGCGTCGCCAGGGCCCGGACCGGCGCACCGGGCGCCCTCCCTCCAAGCGGTGGGTCAAGGCCAACCAGGCCCGCAACAAGGTGCACCACCGGGTGGCGAATGTGCGCACCAACGCGCTGCACCACCTGACCAGCTCGCTGGCGGGCGAGTACGGCACTCTGGTGGTGGAGGACCTCAATGTGGCCGGGATGGTCATGAACCGGCGTCTGGCCCGCCGTATCGCGGATGCGGGGTTCGGGCAGATCCGCCGCCAGCTGGACTACAAGACCACCTGGAATGGCGGGCGCCTGGTGGTGGCCGACCGGTGGTTCGCCAGTAGTAAGACCTGCTCGGGGTGCGGGGCGACGAAAGCCAAGTTGCCGCTGCACGTCCGGGTGTTCGACTGCGACGCATGTCCCCTGGTGTTGGACCGGGATGTGAACGCAGCACGCAACCTCGCCGCCCTGGCGGCGCAGGTGGGCAGTACCGGTACCGGAGTGGCCGGAGACCGGGGAGCGAGGGCTCTGAAGGCCCGTGGAGCCGACCGTAAGACCCGCACCACCCGCACCCGCCGTTCGGCGGGTGCGGGGCGGGCTGGTGGCGCAAGACCGCACAGGCGGAAAGAAGCTCCGGCACCGTCGTCAGGACACCCAACCCCGGTTGTGGTGACACCGTCACGGACCTTTCGTGCAGAAATGCACGGGATGCTGATGTTTGCTTAAGACATCAGCACCGGTAACAGAAGTCTTACCTTCAGGCCACAGCTGATCGATTCACCCACGCCATCGGCCTCCTCCCGCTAGCGTCGCCACAGAAGTGGGGGGAGAATCGTGACCAGAGGCAACGAAACAGACGTACCGGCAGTCGGCACCGTCGAGGCGGTCCACGACGCCTTCGCGCAGCCGCTGTACCGGTACGCGTGGTCTCTGCTGGGCGGCGGTTCCCCCGGCATGGACGACGACCCGGTCACCGACGCGGTGCACGAAGCACTGGTGGCCGGGGTCGGGCTCGACTCCGAGCGCGCCGATCCCGCCGACCGGGGTCCCTGGCTCTACGCCCTCGTCCGCGCCGCCTGTCAGCGCCGCGGCTTCGCGCAGACCTGCCCCTACACGCGCCTGGCCACCGTGCCCGAGGAGACCCCGGTCGCGCGCATGTTCTCCAGGTTGCCCGCGAGCCACCGCGAACTGGTCGAACTCAACCTGCGGCACGCCCTGCCCGCCTCTGCCGTGTCCCGGGTCCTGGGCCTGGACCCACGGATCTGCGCTGAGCTGTCCCGCTCCGCGATCCGCCGAGCCGCAGAGGGGATCGAGGACATACCGGCGAGCGGACCCGACCGCCCCGGCGGCCCCGGCTCCTCCCACGAGACCCGCGACCCCGGCGATGCCGAGGGCTCCGGCGATACCGATGCTCCCGAGGATGACCCCGACGTCCCCGAGGAGGAATTCCCCGGTGCCGTCTGGCGCACCCAGGTGCAGCAGGTCTCCTCCGCGCTGGCCCTGCTCCGGCCGCCCGGGCCCCCGCCCGGCCTGCGCGCCCGGGTCCTGCACACCTGCACCGCGCCCGAAGCGGCCGAGGACCGCTCGCGGATCGCCGCGGACATGCGTCCCCTCACCTCCGACGGTTATCCGATCCACCGCGCACGCCCGCTCACGGCCCCGGTGGCCGAGGTGCCCGCGGGGAACGGCAGCGATGACGTCCCGCTCCCCCGCGCCCTGCCCGGGGACCGGGTGACCAGCGCCGACCATCCCGTGCACGACGACGCGCGCTCGCCGCTGCCGGCACCGGACCACGACCCCCTCGACGAGGTCACCGGGCCCGAGCGGCGGCGCTGGCCCCTGCCCGCGGTCTCCGGGCTTGCCACGGTCGTGGTCGCGGTCGGCCTGTGGTGGTGGGCGAGCGCTGTGGGCGACCCCTCCACCGTGATCGACGCGGGCCCCGCCGACACAGGGCAGCGCCCGGGCATGTCCGAGGTGGAGGCCGCTTCGACGGCCTCCGACGGCAAGCCGGGGGCCGAACCGACCACGGCCTCGAGTTCCGGCGGGTCCGTGGAAGAGGAGGCGGAGCGGGAGGACGCGGCGCCTGAGGAGCCCGGCACACCGCAGCCCGAGGCCGAGCCGACCGACAACGAATCCCAAGAGGGCACGGAAGAGGAACCGGAGGGGCAGCCGAGTGCCGCGCCGGAACCGCCCGAGCCCTCGGGGCCCGGCAGTCCTCCCGACGACGGCGGAGGCCAGGATCCCGAGGACGACGAAGCCCCCGGGGACGAGCCCGAGGGCGAGAATCCCGATGAGGGTTCGGGAGGACTGCTCAGCGGACTGCTGGGGTTGCTGACAGGCGGCGGCTGAGTCCGGGGCGGACGGAAACGAGCAGGCGTCAGAAAGAGGCGAGCAGGCGCTCGGCGGCGATCTGCAGGCGGCGCTCGACCTCGTCGACGTCGCGGCGGCCCTTGAGCACCTCCACCAGTTCGAAGGTCCACACGCTGGTGAGCGAGCCGATCAGGACGTAGCCGGTGCTGTCCCGGTCCACGTCGTCGTCGACCCCGCTGTCGGCCGCGGTGGTGTCCGCTGCCTCGAGGTTGCCGGTGGCCACCCGCCACACCAGATCGCTGATGCGCACGTCGAGCTCGAACTTGACCTCGGCCATGATGAGGGACCGTACGAGGGCGTCGGCGAGCTCGGGCTCGCGCATGAGGCCGCGGGTGGCGCGGAGCAGCACGTCCACGGCGCGCCCCGCCGCGGTTTCTGCGGTGGGGGGACGGCGGACGATGCCGCTTTCCAGGAGGTCGAGTTCCTCGGTGACCACGGCAACGACGAGGTCCATCTTCGAGGGGAAGTAGCGGTAGAGCGTCCCGAGCGCGACTCCGGCGCGTTCGGCGACCGAACGCATCTGCATGGCCTCGACGCCACCGCGCACGGCCAGCGCGGCCGCGGTCTGGACGATGCGTCGACGACGTTGGGTCTGACTCCTCGTCATCGTTCCGATCGGTGCCTGCACCGCCACAGGGTCTCTCCCATTCGTCACCGGTCCGCGCGCCTACACTGCGCGTCTGACCGAGGGCCAGCTCTCCGGGCCGGTCTTACCCTGACAACCGGCCTTGCGAGAACACGTTATCTAACGGCTTCCCTCCCGTGCAGCGCTTCGAACCCATGATCCACACCTCATTGCCCGACGTAGCAAAGGCAATACGAGTCCTTGGCCCAAGCTTTCAGGTCGGCCTTCCCGCCTTTGTAGAATATGTTCTATTTTACCTGGCGAAGAAGGTACAGACCACTCTTCCGCGACAGGAGACCCTCCGCCCTCCGCCCACGCGGACCCCTTCCCTAGAATCGAACCAGATTCGGTTTCCAGCGGAGAGGTCGCCCAGGATGCGAGAAGTACCGCCAGTAGAAGACCTAGGCGGGGGACTGTGGAGCGTCCCCGTGCCCGTCCCCGGCAACCCGATCGGGTTCACCTACGTCTACGTCATCTCCGCGCCGGGCGGCCCGGTCCTCGTCGACACCGGATGGAACCACGACGACTCGTGGGACGCACTGGTCAGCGGCCTCAAACAGACCGGGCACAGCGTCGGCGAGGTCCAGGGCGCCGTCCTCACCCACTTCCACCCCGACCACTCCGGACTCACCGGCCGCCTGCGCGAGGCCTCGGACGCCTGGGTCGCGATGCACCCCTCCGACATCGACGTCCTCCGGCGGCTGTCCGAACGCAGCGACGACGAGCGGGGCGCCTCTGTCCTCGACCAGATGACCCGCGCGGGCTTCCCCGACGAGGACATCGAGGAACTCCGAAGCTCCCCCAACGCCTTCCAGTCCCCCGCGCTTCCCGATCTCCCGCTCGGGGACGGCGAGCGCGTCGAGGTCCCGGGCCTGGACCTGCGCGCCGTATGGACCCCCGGCCACACCCCTGGCCACCTGTGCCTGCACCTCGCCGAGCGCGACTTCCTCTTCACCGGCGACCACGTCCTGCCCCGCATCACACCTCACGTGGGCCAGTTCCCGATCGACTCCACCGAAGGCGACCCCCTCGGGGACTTCCTCGCCTCCCAGGCCCGGACGGCACGCATGCCCGAGGCCGATCGCATGCTATGCCTTCCCTCACACGAGAAGCGCTTCTCCAACCTCGCCGCGCGCACCGACGCGATCATCGAGCACCACGAGGAGCGCCTGGAGTCCATGGCCCACCTGGTCTCCCAGGGGCCCACTACCCTGTGGGAGCTCACGTCGCGCCTGGAGTGGCGCCGCCCCTGGGAGAACATGCGCCTGTTGGCCCGGCACATGGCCGCCTCCGAGACCGCGGCGCACCTGCGCCTGCTCGAGGAGCGCGGCGTGGTCAGGCGGAACGACTCGCCGGACCTGCCCCGTTGGGCCAGCGTCGCCGGGTAGCGCGACCCCGAATAGGATCCCCTGTACCGGCAGCCCGGCGCCGACCCTGATTGAACTCACGAGTAACATATGGGGGCGCCCACCGTCCCACCGGCGACCCCACTCGCCCTTCGGACGACGCCCTTCGCTCCGCCTGCACCTTGGCGGTACACGGCGGCGACCGGGCACGACCCAACGAAGAGGTGGACTCTTGACCCAGTCGGGCACAAGCACGGGACCGACCCCACGGCCATCCGGCGACCGCCCTCTGCGCGTCGCCCTCCTGTCGTACCGAAGCAAGCAGCACGTCGGTGGACAGGGCGTCTACGTACGCCACCTGTCACGCGAACTGGCCGCACTCGGGCACGAGGTCACCGTCTTCTCCGGACAGCCCTACCCCGTACTCGACGAGGGCGTCACCCTGGAGAAGCTCCCCTCCCTCGACCTCTACAACGACGTCAACCCGTTCAAGGCGCCGCCGGTACGCCAGTGGCGCGACTGGATCGACGTCCTCGAAGTCGCCACCATGTGGACCGCCGGCTTCCCCGAACCCCTCACCTACTCCCTGCGGGCCAACCGCGAACTGCGCCGCCGCCTGGGCGAGTTCGACGTCGTCCACGACAACCAGACCCTCGGCTGGGGCCTCCTCGGCATCAGATCCGCGGGCATCCCCCTGGTCACCACCATCCACCACCCCATCAGCGTGGACCGCCGCATCGAACTCGAAGAGGCCAAGGGCTTCCAGAAGCTCTCCAAGCGCCGCTGGTACGGGTTCGTCAAGATGCAGGCCAAGGTGGCCCGCAGACTCAACCCGATCCTGGTGCCCTCCCAGTCCTCGGCGGACGACATCGCCCAGGAGTTCGGCGTCGACCCCCACGCGATGGAGGTCACCCCGCTCGGGGTCGACACCCGCTACTTCCACCCCCGCCCCGAAGTGGAGCGCGTCCCGGGCCGCATCGTGTGCACCGCCAGCGCCGACAGCCCGCTCAAGGGCGTGGCCATCCTGCTGCGCGCTGCCGCCAAGCTGGCCACCGAACGCGACGTCACCCTGACCATCGTCAGCAAACCCAAACCGGGTGGCCCCACCGACCAGCTCGTCGACGAACTGAACCTGCGCGACCGGGTGGAGTTCGTCAGCGGCATCGGCGACCAGGAGTTGGGCGAACTCATCTCCAGCGCACAGGTCGCGGTCGTCCCGTCCTTCTACGAGGGTTTCTCCCTCCCCGCCGTGGAGGCCATGGCCTGCGGCACCCCGTTGGTCGCCAGCCACGCGGGAGCCCTGCCCGAAGTCGTTGGTACCGACGGCGACGCCGGGCGCCTGATCACGCCCGGCGACCCTGAACTGCTGGCCGCCGAACTCACCTCCCTGTTCGACGACGACGCCGAGCGCGAGCGCATGAGCGCCGCGGCCTGGCGCCGTGTCCAGGAGCGCTTCACCTGGAGGGCCGTGGCCGAGTTGACCGCTCAGCGCTACGCCTCCACCATCAAGGCCGTCACGGGGGCCGGTGCCGGTGCCGGCGACGAACAACACCGACCCGCGCCCGCGCGGGCCCGCGCGAACGGTGCCTGACCCGGCAGGCCGCGCACACCACGACCCGCAGCACCATCCTTAGGGAGCCTCCACTGATCACCGTCGACTTCAACCTGTTTCCCGTCGGCCCGGGCCACCGTGTTCTCGACCTCGGTTGCGGCGGCGGCCGCCACGCCTTCGAGATCTACCGTCGGGGCGCCGACGTCGTGGCCTTCGACCAGAACGTGAGCGACCTCGCCGAGGTCGAGACCATGTTCGCGGCCATGGCCCAGGAGGGCGAGGCCCCCGAGTCCGCCAAGGCCGAGACCGTCAAGGGCGACGCCCTCGACATGCCCTTCGACGACAACAGCTTCGACCGTGTCGTCGCCGCCGAGATCTTCGAGCACCTGCCCCACGACACGGCCGCCATGAAGGAGCTCTACCGGGTCCTGAGGCCCGGGGGTATCGCGGCCGTGACCGTGCCCAGCTTCCTGCCCGAGCGCCTCTGCTGGGCCCTCTCGGAGGATTACCACACCAACGAGGGCGGCCACATCCGCATCTACACGCGCGCCGAGCTGGAGGCCAAGCTCAAGGCCACCGGGTTCGCGATCGGCCCGCACCACCACGCACACGCGCTGCACGCGCCGTACTGGTGGATCAAGTGCGCGGTGGGCACCGACAACGACGACCACCCGATGGCCAAGGCCTACCACGAGCTGCTGGTGTGGGACATGCTCCAGGCTCCGAAGGTGACCCGGGTCGCGGAGCGGCTGCTCAACCCGGTCATCGGCAAGAGCGTCATCGTGTACGTACGCAAACCGCACCTCGACACGGACTCCTGATGGCCGCCGCGCACCGTCCCGTGCCGACGACCTCCGACCCCGACGCACTCCACCTGCCCGGCGTTCTGAGCGCTGACCAGCTCTACCGGTCCGCGGACTACCTCGCGACCAGCCAGGAGCCCGACGGGTCGATCCCGTGGTTCCCCGGCGGCCACACCGACGTGTGGGACCACGTGGAGTGCGCCATGGCCCTGACCGTTACCGGCCTCCTCGTCCCCGAGCACGCCGAAGCGGCCCGGCGCGCCTACCTGTGGCTCGACGGCAGCCGTCACGCGGACGGCGGCTGGCCCGCCAAGTTCCGCCAGGGATCGGCCGCCACGGAGCTGCGCGAGGCCAACCACGCCGCCTACCCGGCGGTGGGCCTCTTCCACCACCTCCTCACCACCGGCGACACCGAGTTCGCCGAGCGCATGTGGCCGGTGGTCGAGGGCGGCCTGGAATTCGTGCTCGCCCTGCGCGGCACGCGCGGAGAGATCCTGTGGGCCCGCGACGAGGACGGCTCTCCGGGCGACCACGCACTGCTGACCGTGTGCGCGAGCGTGCACCACGCGCTGCGCTGCGGCGCCGCCCTGGCCTCGCGGCTGGGCCGTGAGCGGCCCCAGTGGTCGGCCGCCGCGGACACCCTGGCCGACCTCATCAACGAGGACGAGGGGCTGTTCGCCGACCGCTCCCGATTCTCGATGGACTGGTTCTACCCGGTACTCGGCGGTGCCGTGCGGGACGAGAGGGCCAAGGCCCGGATCGCCGAACGCTGGGACACCTTCGTGATGCCCGGCCTGGGCGTGCGCTGCGTGAGCGACCAGCCCTGGGTCACCGCGGCGGAGTCCTCGGAACTGGTCATGGCCCTGGTCTCCATGGGCGACACGGAGACGGCTGTGCGGATCCTGCGCGAGGTCCAGCACCTGCGCGACGCCGACGACGGCGTCTACTGGACCGGCTACCAGTTCGCCGAGCAGGTGCGCTGGCCGGTGGAGCGCAGTACCTGGACGTCGGCCGCGATCATCCTGGCCGTGGACGCGCTCACCCGGACCACGGACGGTTCCCGGGTGTTCCTGCACACCTGGGAACAGGAACCCGTAGGCGTCTGACCCCCGGCAGAGCAAGGGCCCCGGCACCGAGCATTTCACCTCGGTACCGGGGCCCTCTCTCACTACGCCCTAGCCGTTGTCACCGTTGCGGCTCGGCGGGGCCTCGGGGATCCCGGGATCCTCCGGGTCCTCGGGCTCCACCGGCTCCTCCGGCTCGACCGGCTCCTCCGGGTCCTCGGGCTCCACCGGCTCCTCCGGCTCGACCGGCTCCACGGGCTCTTCGGGCTGGCCGTTGTCCACGGGGTCCTGAGGCTCCTGCGGCTCCTCTGCGGCAGGCTCCGGCGCCCAGTTCTCCGTGGTCCCGTCGAACTCCGGCCCGGGGAACGACTCGCGCTCGTAGCCGTCCATCGCGCGGCTCATGTACGAGTTCCACAGCGAAGCGGGCAGGCCGCCACCGGAGATGTTGTGCCCCGGGATGCTGAAGCTCTCGTTGTTACCGCTGTAGACACCGACTGCCGTGGACAGCTGCGGTGTGTACCCGGCGAACCAGGCAGCCACACTGCCGTCGGTGGTGCCGGTCTTACCGGCGACCGGGTGGTCGTACAGCCGCGCCGCGGTACCGGTGCCGCTGTTGACCGCCTGCTCCATGGCGTAGGTGACGTCCGCGGCGGTCGACTCCTCGAGGGCGCGCTGTCCCTCGATCTCCGGCCGCTCGTTCTCACCGTCCGTGTTGACGATCTCCTTGATGACGTGCGCCTCCATGTGGACGCCGCCGTTGGCGAACGTACCGAACCCGCTGGCCTGGTCGACCGGGCGGACGCTCGTGGCGCCCAGCGGCATGACCGGGACCAGCTGGTCGTCGCCGATACTGCCTTGGGGCAGGCCCACGTCGTAGGCGGTGTCGCGGATCTCCTCGAACCCGACCTCCTGGGCCAGCTCCACGAAACCGAGGTTGTTGGAGACCGTCGTGGCCTGAGTGAGCGTCATGACGCTGCCCGGGTCGTTGTCGGCGTTCTGCACCCGGGAGCCCCCCACGTCCCGCGGACCGGTGCCGTCCACCCTGGAGTTGAGGCCGTAGCCCTGTTCCAAGGCGGTGGCCAGCACATAGGGCTTGAACGCCGAACCGGCCTGCGCGGCACCGCGGAAGGCGCTGTCGTACTGGTTCTCCACGTAGTCGTGCCCGCCGTAGAAGGCGAGGACCTCCCCGGTAGAGGGGTCGACCGTGGTCAGGCCGAGGTTGACGCCCTCGGGCACTTCCTCCGGCGAGACCATCTCCTCCACCGCCTCGTAGGCGGCGTCCATCATGTCCTCGTCGAAGGTGGTGACGACCTTGAAGCCCTGGCGGTTGATGTGGTCCTCGGTGTACCCGAGGTCCTCCAGCTCGCTCATGGCTTCCTGGAGCATGTAGCCCTTGTAACCACTGATGTCGGCGCCGTCCATCGGACGGTCCGGCTCAGGGGCAGGGAACTCCATCTCGTCGGCCTCGGCCTGGGTGATCGCCCCCGTCGTCACCATGCCGTCGACGACGTACTCCCAGCGGTTCTCCATCGCCGGGGTGGTCTCCACGTCAGCCTGCCCGAACCGGGTCGGCTGCTGGATCGCGGCGGCCAGGAAGGCGGCCTCCTCGGCCTCGAGCTCGTCGACGTCCTTGTGGTAGTACGCCTGCGCCGCGGCCTGGACACCGTAGGACATGCGACCGAAGTAGATGGTGTTGAGGTACTGCTCCATCACCCACTCCTTGTCCTCGCTCTGGTCCACCTTGATGGAGATGATGATCTCCTGGATCTTGCGGGCCACGGTCTGGTCGAGAGAGACGCCCTCGTAGTAGTTGCGCACCATCTGCTGGGTGACGGTCGAACCGCCCTGGACCTGTTCACCGGTGATCGTGGACCACACAGCGCGTGCGGTACCGCTCACCGAGACCCCGGGCTCCGTCCAGAATCCGCGGTCCTCGGCGGAGATGACCGCCTCCACGACGTGGTCGCCGCCCGCGACCATCTCGTCGTAGTCGATGACGTCGCGGTCCGTACCCCGGTAGGCGAACTCGGTCTCGCCGTCCGCGAAGTAGAAGGTCGAACCCTGCTCGACCGCGTCAGCCTTGGCAGCGTCCGGGACCTCGACGGTGGCATAGAGGAACGCGAACCCGCCGACGCCCGCGATGAAGAGCAGGCCGGTGACGATCAGGGAAACCGTCAGGATCCGCCGCCACAGCGGCTTCTTCTTGCTCTGCTTCTTCTTTTTGGACCCCTTGGGGCCAGCAGGCCCCCCGGCAGCTGCGGCACCGCCAGCAGCAGCAGCGGTACCGCCAGCAGCAGCGGCAGCGGCGCCCGCTTCCTCCCCTTCGGGCTGCTCTGAGACGTAGTCGGACAACCGCTGGGGCTCGGGCCACATGGAAGCATCCGACTCAGCGGCTTGGCTTGCCCCCTCCGGCGACTCAGGGGACTTACCTGCCCCCTCCGGCTCCGCAGCCTTGCCCTCGCCTTCCGGAGGCGGAGCAGCAAAGGGGACCGCCCCGGCCCCGGGAGCGGGCATGGCCTCATCAGCCCTGCCATCGTCCTCAGGGTGCAAAGCCTCAGTCTCGGGACCGGCATCAGTCTCGGGACCGCCATCGGCCACATCTGCAACAGCAGCCGCAGCAGCCACTGCCTCGGGGTCTCCCCCGGAGTCAGCCTCGCTCTCAGTGACCGGTCCCTCCCCCGAAACGGGTTCGGTCACCGTTTCGGCTGGGGCCTCCTGGCTGCTGTCCTGCTCAGCGGAATCGCCGACAAGCGGCATCGCCTCAGTAGCCGGGGCCTCATCCCCCGCACCCTCAGGCTCAGCAGCCACCTCGGACACCGCCTCTTCAGCAGCTTCCGCCGGGGCCTCCTCGGTCACCGTTTCGGCTGGGGCCTCCTGGCTGCTGTCCTGCTCAGCGGAATCGCCGACAAGCGGCATCGCCTCAGTAGCCGGGGCCTCATCCCCGGCCTCCCCAGCTACGCCCTCTTCGGGCACCGTTTCGTCGTCCGCGCCAGCCGAGGCCGTCTCAGTTTCGGCTTCCCCGGTCACGTCCGGCGAAGGCTCGGAAGCCTCCTCGGTGACCGCTTCAGCAGCCGTCTGCGCGCCCTCAGAACCTTCCTCCGGGTCACTCGCGCTCTCCTCAGGCTCAGCGGCCTGGTCCCCCTGGTCGCCCGAGTCCGCGGAACTCACATCACCGGGTTCGAAGCCCTGTGACGCAAGGGTTTCCGCCACACGGTCACGGAAAAACGTACCGCTTGTCTTGAAAGTGATCGCCCCAGGAAGGAACTCCGGTTCGGGTTGGTCACCGGAGTCAGCGTCCTCCGCTGGGGTTGCCCCGTCGGGCCGTTCCTCACTAGAGGTGGGTTCGTCATCACCCTGGGGCTTCGCTTGACTGGACAGCTCCTCAGCAGAGGTGTCGTTCGTCTCCGGCGTGTCCGAGTCGGGACGCTGTCCATCCGTCCCGCCACCGCCGTATGTGCTCTCGCTCAGCTCCCCGCCCCCATGGCAAATCACGTCCGGCACCGTGCCGTCCTGGTGTTTGACGCGCGGGTGCCCCTGATTGGTTCAGTTCGAGTCAGGACTGAAGCGGTATTTCGGGGAAATCGCCACCATCGCTCCACCCTCACCGCCACGATACCCGCACGTAACCGCGTCAAGGCCGAATCTGTAACCGCACGATCACTTCTTACCGAAGGCTTACCTTCCGAAGAGGTGTCGTTACCCTCATGTTGGGTAGCTCACATTTCGGCAGTGTGCGGGAACGATCACCGAAGGTACGTATTCGTCGGGCGCATCGGCTCCGGCGCCGAAAACCCTACGTCAGGCGACCCGCTCTAGAACCCGCATAGAACCGACCACGCGGACCTCCCTGAACCTCCCGGAGTCGAGCGCCCGGCAGTAGATGTTGTACGGCGGACGCCCTCCGTCCTCCGGGTTGGGGAACACGTCATGGATCACCAGCGCACCCCCTACGGCGACATGCGGCGTCCAGCCCGCATAGTCGTTCTGCGCAGCCGCCTCACTGTGGCCGCCGTCGATGAAGAGCATCCCGAGCTCTGCACCCCAGACAGCAGCGACATCGACCGACGCACCCGCGATCGCGATGACCACATCGTCCAAACCCGCCTCGGTCATCGTGCGCCTGAAGTGCGGAAGGGTGTCGAACTTCCCAGTAACCGGGTCAACAAGCGAAGCGTCGTGGTACTCCCAGCCCTCCTGGTGCTCCTCCGACCCCCGATGGTGATCCACCGTCATCACCTTGGCCCCCGTCACCCGCGCAGCAGCACCCAGGAACACGGTCGACTTACCGCAATAGGTCCCGATCTCCACAATCGGACCATGGTCGGCATACTCCAACGCAGTCTCGTAAAGGGCCAGCCCTTCATCCGTAGGCATGAAGCCCTTCGCCGCTTCAGCAGCGGACAACAACTCACCGGGAATCTTCTTCGTCATAGCAGAATTCTGCCATCCGCCAATAAAGCACCCACCAGCACCCCGGGATCGCAGAGTCCGCGTGCGAACCCAGCAGATTTCCTTCAATTCACATGTTCACAAGCCCACAAAAAAAGGGGGTTGCCCCCGCAGGAACAACCCCCCCAAAGAAAAACCGTGGCAGCGACCTACTCTCCCACCCCACCACAGGGCAGTACCATCAGCGCAAGGAGACTTAACGACCGGGTTCGGAATGAGACCGAG
>NZ_BAAHAR010000057.1:0-45221 GCF_054777395.1 Nocardiopsis oceani | reverse complement strand
CAGGCGTCTTCATTCCGCGTTGGGATACAACACGCCCGCGGAGATTTACGCGGCGCATCAGGAGATGCGACTGGCCGCGTGAGACAGGCGGTTCAAAGCCTGTCCGGAAACAGCAGGGCCCCTCACTGGTTGTGTCGGCAGGCGCGTCGCAATCCAGTGGCCGGCCGGCGACGAAGAGCCCGAACAGGTGCCTGGGTGGCTGGGCGCGTCCCACCGGCCTGGCGGCTCGGTGGTGGCCTGGTCATGTGGGGGTCGGTGGCCCGGCCGGGTGCGGGGTGGGTCGGGCGGGTGCGGGGTGGGTCGGGCGGTGAGCCCCCCTGTTGGAGGCATTATGGGCGCCGAGATTGCCTCCAGGGAGGGGGCTCACCGGCCCCCGGGTGCTTCTGGGCGGGGGGTCGGTGTCCCGGGTGCCTCCACCGGGGTAGTGAGGGTGCCCCGGGGTGGCCCTGGTGTCCGAAACCGGCCCGGTGGGGGTGTCCGTTGCTTCCGAAACCGGTTCATCCCCGATGATCTTGCCCAGAGCTCCACCCTCGGCCGTCGAGGGTTGAGACAGGGGCAAGATCATCGTTGGAAAGGGGGCCCACCCCTGACCGAAAGACCGGTGGGACGCGCTCCGCCATGCGCCCGGCCTGCTCGGGTCCTTCGTCGCCGGCTGGTCACTGGATTGCGACGCGCTGGCCGAAGAAGCCAGACGGACGGGCAGGAATCCGGCCGGCCACGGCCGGAGGGCCGGGGCACCCGGCCTACCGGGCCGCAGGTCCGGGGCCCGAAGGGCCCCTTCAGGGCCCCGACCACACGTCCCCCGTTTCCTGACTGCCGCCGACCCGCCGTCGCAGCGAAGCGGGTCAAGGTGGAGCGCCTGAGATAGCGCGCCAGCGCTTCGACGGCGACGACCTTGACGCGCGCAGCGGAGACGGCCACCATCAAGCGGCAGGAAACGGGGCAACCACCCGCACCACCAGGGAACCACCCGCGCCCAACAACAAACCCCCACCCACCCCGAGCCCCATCCACGCGGACTCGCCACCCACGCGACCCCACCCCAGTCCACCAAGAGCAGCGAGGGCGGCCAAGCCCACGGGTTCAACACGCGCTAGAAGACCACCGGCCACGGACGCCACCTGATGGTGCACACCGCATATCCGCCAGTCACTCAGAGCGAGATGGCCGGAACCGGCCGCAATCAACCCGTTACAGACAGCGGATTCGGGAAAAGCGGGCGGTATTTTGACGCGGGTGAGTACCTCCTCAGACGACACCGCACCCACCCCTGACCCCTCCCCCACCACCGAGGCCTCCGGCAGGATTGAGACCTCCGGAAAAACCGAGACCTCGGACGGCACCGACAAGCCCGGTAGCGCGAAGAGCCCTCAGGCCTCCGAGGCAGACAACGCGGCGAGCGATGCCTTCCTCTCCGGACGCCCCGCCCCACGCCCCTCGGGACTCTTCGGACCCGAGACCTTCAGTATCGCCGGGCTCCTGCTTCTGGCTACGACGGTGCTGTCCACCCAGCTGATCGGGATCTTCAATCAGCAGACCCTGATCGGCGCCGAGGGCACCCTCAACGCCCAGGTCCAGGGGCAGTTGACCGGCGCCGGCCTGTTCTCCGCCCTGGCCGTGGTGTGCGGGGCCGTCGCCCTGGTCCGGACCGGCGAGAGCACCCGCCCGTGGGCCCGCCACCTGGCCGCGGCGACGGTACTGGTCGGCGTTCTACTCGTGATCCTCACCGTGCTCTCGTACGTGGTGCTGTCCGCACCCTGACCGGACGCCGACCGACTCGATTCCACAGCGGCCCCGCCCGACGGCGGGGCCGATTTTTTGCCCCGGGGCCGCACCCCGGCCGACCTCAGAATGTGCGGCCATGAGGCGCGCCTGGACCCCAAACCCCGGTGCTCAATGAATCCGGTGGTGCTCATGGGGCAGATGTCCACCCTTGCCCCGTCACTGAACACGTGCTTAGAATCACATAAACCTAACACCGGTAGGTTACTGCCCTTCCGAAGCCTCCACCCTCCGGAGCCCTTCCCGGACAACGACGCCCAGGAAGGGGCGTCTCCGGCCTGCCGATGGACCCCGCTCCAAGGTCCACGCCACGCGCCTACCCGCGGTGGGCGCGACCCCGCACACCAGTCATCAGGAAAGGCGCACCGATGACACGACGACCGGCCCTGACCGCCTTGGCGGCCGCGGCCGCTCTGTCCCTGACCGCGACCGCCTGTGGCGGAGACGAGAGCACCGTTGACGCGGCGGACTACCCGGAACGCCCCATCACCATGCTCGTGGGATTCGCCCCGGGCGGGGGCACCGACACCATCGCCCGGGTCTTCGCCCAGTGCCTCAGCCAGGCCCTAGACCGCGAGGTCGTGGTGGAGAACAAACCGGGCGGAAGCCAGGCGATCGCCCTCAACGACCTGCTCAGTGCCGACGCCGACGGCCACACCATGGCGATGGTGACCACGAGCGGCCCCGTGGTCGTACCCCTGAGGGTCTCGACCGTGGGCTACGACAAGGACGACTTCACCCCGCTGAACGAGGTCTCCATGGCACCTTCGGTCCTCATCACCCCACCCGAACTGCACGAAGAGGTCGAGCCCGGTTTCCTGGACCGGGACGAGGCCCTCGTGGTCTCCACCCCCGGCGCACTGAGCGCACCGCACCAGACGCTGAACCTGTTCCGGGACGTGATGGGCGCCCCGGTACGCGCGGTCCCCTACGAGGGCTCGGCGCCCGCGATCAACGCGCTCCGGGCCGGGGACGTCGACGCGGTCTTCACCGAGAGCTCCCTCGAGGTCATGGAACAGCTGGAGGAGAGCGGCCTACAGGTGTCGGCCTCCGCCGGCAGCGAGCGTATGCCGCACATCCCGGACGCACCCACGTTCGATGAGCTGGGGTACGAGGGGCTCCCGCTCTCCGACTCCTACTGGTTCCCGCTCCTGCCCGCCGACACCCCTGAGGACCTCGTGGAACTCCTGGAAGGGCACACCCGCGACTGCGCGGAGTCCCCACAACTGTCGGAGGCTCTGGGCGAGGACTACGTCTCCAACGACCACCCCACCTCCTCGGAACTGAGCCGACGAACCATGGACGAGATGCACGAGAGCTTCCTCGACCTGATCACGGAGGAGGAGTCGTGAGCGGAACGCACAAGGGTGACGGGGCCGTTTCCCGGGAACTCAGCGACCAGGAACCGGGCGCCAGGGAGAACGGGTCCCCGCCCGAGACCCAAGAGTCCGACCAGCAAGAGTCCGACCGTCCGAAGGAGGCGACCGAGGAACACGCTCACCCGCTCGCTTGGGCGGCCTGGCCGCAGCGCACCGTGTGGGCCGTGTTCGGCGGCCTCGTGGTGGCGGGGTCCATCATGTTGGACCCGGGCACCGTGCAGGAGCCAGGTCCGGGCTTCTGGCCGCTCGCCGCCGGTGCGCTGATCCTGCTCGCCGCCTTCGCCATCCGATCACCCGTCCGAGACGAGCCCACCCCGGAGAAGTTCAGCCACAACCCGGGGCGCCTGTTGCTGGCACTGGCAAGCATCGCGGGCTTCATCGCACTGTTCGCCGTCCTCGGGCTGGTCCTGCCGGTCCTGGCCGTCCTCGTCCTGTGGTTCCGCCTCCTGGCCGGGATGCGCTGGGTGACCACGGTCCCGACGGCGCTGGTGGTGACCGCGGCGCTCACCGTCGGCCTGGTGTACGGCCTCGACGTCCCCCTGCCCGCCGACCCCCTCATCGCCCTCCTGGAAGGAACGCCCTGATGGAGCACCTCGACAGCGTCCTGCAGGGCTTCCAGGTGGCCCTGCAACCGACCAACCTCCTGTTCGTGGCCCTCGGCGTGTTCATCGGAACGCTCATCGGGGTCCTCCCAGGGCTGGGCCCGACCGCGACGATCGCGCTGCTGCTCCCGCTCACCTACGTACTGGAGCCGGCCACCGCCATCATCCTGCTCGCCGGGATCTACTACGGGTCGGTCTACGGCGGCACCATCACCTCGGTCCTGTTGCGCATCCCGGGCGAGGCCTCCTCGGTGGTGACCACCTTCGACGGTTACCCGATGGCACAGCAGGGACGGGCCGGGCCGGCCCTGGGTATCGCGGCCCTGGGCTCCTTCGCGGGCGGGATGACCGCGACCGTCTTCCTCGTGGTGCTCGCGCCCCTGCTCGCGGGGGTCGCCCTGAGCTTCGGCCCGCCGGAGTACACGCTGATCGCCTTGGCCGGGGTTCTGCTCGTGGCCTACATGGGCAACGTCTCCATCGGCCGGGCCCTGGTCGCCGCGGGCCTGGGCCTGTTCCTGACCGCCGTGGGCCTGGACCCGATCTCCGGGGAGCCCCGGTTCACCTTCGACACCACGAGCCTGCTCGCCGGGTTGGACTTCATCCCGATCGCGATGGGCCTGTTCGGGCTGGGCGAGGTGCTCTACAACATCGACAAGAGCCCCACCGGCACCCGGATCAAGCACAAGATCGGCCGGATCATCCCCAGTCGCAGCGACTTCGGCCTGGCACGCGGGGCCCTGGCCCGCGGCACCGCCCTCGGCAGTGTCCTGGGGCTCCTCCCGGGCGGAGGCAGCGTGGTGTCGTCGATGGCGTCGTACGTCCTGGAGAAGCGGCGGGCCAAGGACCCCTCGCGCTTCGGCAAGGGTGCGATCGAGGGTGTGGCGGGACCCGAGGCGGCCAGCAACGCCGGCTCCACCACAGCATTCGTGCCGCTGCTCACCCTGGGCATCCCGCCGAACGTCGTCCTGGCCCTGTTGTACGGCGCCCTGCTGATCCAGGGCATCACCCCCGGGCCGACCCTGATGACCAACCAGCCCGACGTCTTCTGGGGTGTCATCGCCTCGATGTTCGTGGGCAACGTGCTCCTCCTGCTCTTCAACACCGCGCTCATCGGCGCCTTCGTGCAGGTCCTGCGCATCCCCATCACGATCCTGTCCACGGTCGCCGTGGTCGTGATGCTGATCGGTGTGTACACGGTCCAGAACCGGGTCTTCGACATGGTCGTGGTACTGGTCTTCGGGCTGGTGGGATACGCCATGCGCAAATTCGGATACGAGGTGGGCCCGCTGGTGCTGGCCTTCATCCTCGGCGGCATCCTCGAGGTTTCGCTGCGGCAGTCGCTGCTGATCTCGGGCGGTGACTTCTCCGTGTTCGTCACCCGTCCGGTCTCCAGCGGCATCATCGCCGTGATCGCCGTCCTCATGCTCGTGGCCGTGGGGCGCCGGTGGGCACAGCGCCGCACCGTCGCCCCCGAGTCGAGCACCGACCGGACCTGAACGGCGGTTCCGTTGGGCCGGGCGCGCACTGCCCAACGGAACCGTGACCATCCCCGGGCTGATCAGGCGATTCTTAGGTCCCGCTTACTCCATCACGGGGGTACGTTGGCCGCGTGAGTACCACACCAGAAGACAACACCAGTCCCGAGACCACCACGAGATCGCCGGAGGGCGGTGCCCAGCCGAAATTCGAGCCGGGTGTCGCGACCGAGGCCCCTGAGAACACGGAGACCGCAGAAGGCTCCGAGGCCCCGGCCGACGGGCAACCCGAGCTGGACTTCGAGGAGTTCGAGGCCGCTCCGGCCGAGCCCAAGCCGGCCGGCGCCTTCTCCGCCGAGACCCTGAGCATCGTCGCCATGGTCATGCTCGCCGTGACCGTGTTCTCCGGCCAGCTGCTGGAGATCCTCACCAGCATGATCCTGGTCGGCGGCCAGCCCATCGGCCCCGAGCAGGTCGCCCAGATCGAGACCCAGGTCATGGTGGGCGGTGCGGCGGCCCTGCTGACCGTTCTGTTCTCGACCCTGGCCCTCGCCCTGACCAACATCGGTACCCGTCCCTGGGCCCGCTGGACGGGCACCGCGGCGACGATCGTCGGTGTCCTGTTCGTGATCGCCGCCGCTGTCGCGTACTTCCTGATTCCCGAGGGCGCCGAGCAGATGATGCCGCCCATGATGGAGTAGAGCCCTAGCGCTTTTTCGCCCGCAAGCACCCACGCCACTGGGAGGTGCGCTTCAGGCGCTCCCAGGGCGGGGCGGCGTGTGCAGAGTTGTCCACAGGTGCGCCTCGCCCGCTTTCCCGCTCCGGCCCAGGCAAGGCAGACTCAGACACGAACGGTTATCCAGCCGCACTGTCCAGTACCCGCCAGCGCCTTGGAGAGGGCACCCCGTGGCCGACGCCCCCCACAGCTTCGGCGGCGACCTGTCGCCGGTCTTCGACCCCGCTCTCGACCCTGCGAGCACAGCGAAGCTCAAAGCCCGCCCCAGTCGGCTCCTGCTCTCGGACGAAGTCCCGCAGTACACACGCATGCCGACCACGCTCTCCCGTGTGGCGGTCGCCGTTGTCGGCGTTCTGGCCACCGCGGCCGTCGCTGCCGGCGTCGGCGTGCTAGCCCTGCTTTTCCTGCCCCAGTTGGCACTCGCCGGCCTCGCTCTGCTGGGGGTCGGTGCCGTGTACGTCTTCCTCGAAAAGGGCGGCGTGTGGGGGACGCTGTATCTCATCGCGGCGGCCGCAGTCATCGCCTCGGTGGTCTGGCTGGGCCCCTTGGGCGTTGTCATCGTGATCACGGCCGTCACCGCGCTCGCCGGGCTGGCCAGTACCGCCTTCCTGGCCCTGCGCGATCACGACCACCGCCTACCCTCGATCCACCACGGCCGTTACCTCGTACCCCTGGACTTCGGCGACGAGGAGCAAGAGCTGCTCCGGCGGGTCCAACGGGTCCGGAACGACATGGAGCGGGACTCCGCCGAACTCGGCGACCTCTTCGACGTCGCCCAGGCCCGCCGTGTCCTCGCCGAGCAGGAGTGGCAGCTGGCCCGGTTTCTCTGCAAGCAGACCCCGCTCCGCGAGGACCTGGGGCTCCGGGCCGAGGAAGCGGTCTCGTCGACCGTCCTGGAAGCCATGCGACCACAGTTCGAGGCGGTGCGGGCCGCCATGGCCAACGCACAACGGCGGGTAGCCGAGATCAGCGATTACGGGGACAAGATCGCGCTCGCGGTCACCCGGCAGCGGGAGTGGGACCAGGTCCAGCGGACACTCACCCGCGACGAGGCCTACGGGGCTCTGGTTCGGGAATCGGCCTCGAACCTGCACAGCAGTGAGTACCTGCGCTCGGCCTTCGATGTGCGCGCGCTGGCCGAAACCAGGGACGAGAGTGTGCGTGCGGCCCTGTCCGCCGGGCGAACCCTCACCGCGGCGGAACCGTTGGAATGACCCGCGGCTCCAGGGATCCTTACGCTGCTGAGCACCGACTCCAACGGCCTCGCCCGAACCTCGCCTGAAGGGCTGGACACAGAGCTTGGGGGCTGGATCGGATGCCGCCCCATGTCCGTTTCCGCGCTGGGCCACAGCACCGCGGTTTCCCTACCCGACCGCGGTGGGTCAGGCGATCCGTTCGATGACCAGTGAGCGTCCACTCCCGGCCGCGGCGCCCTCAATGTCGAAAGCCCCTTCCAAAGCCTCGGCGGCCTGGTCGAAGCGTTCCGGCTCGTCCGTATGCAGCGTGAACAGGGGCTCGCCCGTCTTGACCGCCTCGTCCGGCTTGGCATGCAAGGTCACCCCGGCGCCGAAGGAGACTGCGTCCTCCTTGCGGGCCCGACCCGCGCCCAATCGCCAGGCTGCCAGCCCGACCTGGTAGGCGTCCAACCTGGTCAGCACCCCGCTCGACGGGGCCAGCACCACGCGGCGTTCGGCCGCCTCGGGCAGCGGCGCGTCCGGGTCACCGCCCTGTGCCCGGATCAGCGCCTTCCAGGACTCCAGGGCACTGCCGTCCTTGAGGGCCTCTGCCGGGTCCTTCACCCCGTTCTCACCGGGAGTCAGCCCGGCCGCCGCCAGCATCTCCCCGGCCAGGGCCACCGTGAGCTCCACGACGTCCGCCGGACCGCCGCCGGAGAGCACCTCGACCGCTTCGGCGACCTCCAGTGCGTTGCCCACCTGTCGTCCCAGGGGCGTGGCCATGTCCGTGAGCAGCGCGACCGTGCGCACCCCGTAGTCGTTGCCGATGTCCACCATGGTGCGGGCCAGTTCCCGGGCGGAGGTCCGGTCCTTCATGAACGCGCCCGAACCCACCTTGACGTCGAGCACCAGCGATCCGGTGCCCTCGGCGAGCTTCTTGCTCATGATCGACCCGGCGATGAGCGGGATCGACTCCACGGTGCCGGTGACGTCGCGCAGCGCGTAGAGCTTGCGGTCGGCCGGGGCCAGGCCGGACCCGGCCGCGCAGATCACGCCGCCGGTCTCGGTGATCACCCGGCGCATCTCGTCGGTGGACAGTGACGCCCGCCACCCGGGGATCGACTCCAGCTTGTCCAGGGTGCCGCCGGTGTGGCCAAGCCCGCGGCCGGACAGCTGCGGCACCGCGGCGCCGCAGGCGGCGACCGTGGGCGTGAGCGGCAGGGTGATCTTGTCGCCGACCCCGCCGGTGGAGTGCTTGTCGGTCGTGGGCCGCTCCAGGTCGGAGAAGTCCAGCCGGTCCCCCGAGGACAGCATCGCCGCGGTCCACCGGCCCACTTCCCCGCGGTCCATACCGCGCAGGAAGACCGCCATCGCCAGAGCCGACATCTGCTCTTCGGCCACCTCTCCACGGGTGTAGGCCCCGATCACCCAGTCGATCTGCTCCGGGGTGAGCACTCCCCCGTCGCGCTTGGCCCGGATGATCTCGATGACGTCCATGTCATTGTCCTTCCCGTGGATGGAAAAGTGGATGGAGAAACGTCTCCCCGGCCGCCGCGGACCGGCGACCGGGGAGACGCCCGATGGTGCTTCGCTCGTCAGGTGAGGTTGTGCGGCCCGAAAGCCTGCGGCAGAACGCGCTCCATGGGGAGGATCCCCTCGGGCGTGTCCACCAGCAGCTCCGGCCCGCCGTGCTCGTACAGCAGCTGGCGGCAGCGGCCGCACGGCATCAGGGTCTGGCCCCGGCCGTCCACGCAGCTGAACGCGACCAGGCGCCCGCCCCCGGAGGTGTGCAGGGCGCTGACCAGACCGCACTCCGCGCACAGGCCCACGCCGTACGAGGCGTTCTCCACGTTGCAGCCGCTGACGGTCCTGCCGTCGTCGACCAGCGCGGCCGCACCCACGGGGTAGTTCGAGTAGGGCGCGTACGCGTGGCCCATGGCCTCCCGGGCGGCCTCCCGAAGGGCCGCCCAGTCCACGTCTGTTCCGGCAGCGTCCACCCTGTCCGGGTCGGGCCGGTTCACGTCGGGCGCGGTCATGACCGGCTCGCCCGCCACTGCTTACCGATGGCCGCCGGTGGCCGCAGGCGTTGGGAGGCCAACGACAGGACGAGCAGCGTGGCGATGTGGGGGCTGTAGGTGGCCAGCTCGCGCGGCAGCGAATCGGTGCTGAAGTACCAGACCAGCAGCAGGATCCCGGTGAGGGCACCGGCGACCGCGATGCCCTTGCGGTCCTTGCGGACCTGCCACACGGCCACCACCAGCAGGACCACGGCCAGGAGCAGCAGCAGGGCGTGGATGGCCGCGCCGCCGCCGCGCACCTGGAGGGCGTCGGTGTAACCGAACAGGCCGGCACCCATCGCCAGCCCGCCGGGCCGCCAGTTACCGAAGATCATCGCGGCCAGGCCGATGTAGCCGCGGCCGCCGGTCTGCCCCTCCTGGTAGATCTGCGAGGCGACGATCGCGAGGAACACGCCGCCCATACCGGCGAGTCCGCCGGAGATGACCACGGCGATGTACTTGAACGTGTACACCGGCACACCGAGCGACTCGGCCGCGTTGGGGTTCTCACCGACCGAGCGCAGGCGCAGGCCGAAGGTGGTCCGCCACAGCACCAGGTAGGTCAGTGGGATCATCAGGATCGCGATGAGCGTCAGTGCCGACATGCGCGTGGTCAGACCGATGATCAGCGCGGCGAAGTCGCTGACCAGGAAGATCCCGCTGTCCGCTACGGGTGACAAGGCATCGGGCAGCCAGGGGACTTGGATGACCGGGAACGACGGGGCCGTCGGCGACTGCGCCGCGCCCGCGCCCTGCACACCCTCGTACACGAGGATCGACAGGTAGCGCATCGCGCCCAAGGCGAGGATGTTGATCGCCACACCGGACACGATGTGGTCCACGGCGAAGGTGACCGTGGCCACGGCGTGCATGAGGCCGCCGACCATGCCGCCCAGGGTTCCGGCCAACAGGCCGATCCACGGGTTGTCGGTGCTCCACGCGAAGTAGGCGCCGAACCAGGTCCCGAAGATCATCATGCCTTCGAGGCCGATGTTGATGATGCCCGCGCGCTCGGCCCACAGACCGCCCAGGGCGGCCAGACCGATCGGGACCGCGAAGATCAGCGTGGTGCGGACCGTGCCCGCGTCGGTGAGCATGTCCTGGCCGGTGATGACCCGCAGGCCCGCCAGGGACACGAACACCGCCATCAGCAGGGTGAGCACGCGCCAGCGCGCCCAGCCCTTGGGACGCAGTGGAGTCTTCTCCACCGGTTCCATCACGTTGAGTTCCTGGCTCACTGTGCCTCCCCGCCGCGCTTGCCGTCGGTGCCGGGGGTGCCGTCGTCACCCTCGCCGCCCTCGGCGGAAGCCTGGTCCGGGCCGCTGCCGTGCGACACGGCCTCGGGCTCCGGGGTGGGCTCTGTTGTCGTACCGAGCTGACTGCCGATCTGCTGCTGCTGGTAGCGACGGCCCCAGCGGTGCACGATCTCGTAGACCACGACGACCGTGAGGACGATGGTGGCCTGCGCGATGACCGCGATCTCCTCCGGGATGCCGTCGAAGGGCAGGATGCCGGCCGCCTGGTTCAGGAAGGCCCAGAACAGCGAGGCGAAGACGATGCCCACCGGGTGGTTGCGGCCCAGCAGCGCGATGGCGATACCGATGAACCCGAGACCCACCGGGAAGTCGAGCGCGTAGTAGTGCGAACTGCCGAGCAGCTGGGGCAGGCCCACCAGGCCGGCGACCATGCCCGAGAAGAGCATGGACAGGAAGACCATCTTCTTGACGTTCACGCCGCTGGCCTCGGCCGCGGTCTGCGACTGGCCGGTGGCCCGCAACTCGAAGCCGAAGCGGGTGCGGTTGAGCATGACCCAGTAGCCGATGCCGACCGCGACGGCCAGGAGCACCAGACCGTAGATCTCCTGCTCCGAGCCGAGGAAGGTCGCCGGGATGCCGGGGACCCAGCCGGACTCGGGGATCGGCGGGGTGCCGATGTTGTTGGTGCTGATCTCGACCGCGAGGCGGCCCTCGGTCAGCAGGTAGGCGGTGATACCGGTGGCGATCGAGTTGAGCATGATCGTCGAGATCACCTCGGAGACACCGCGGGCCACCTTGAGGTAGCCGGCGATGCCCGCCCACAGACCGCCGACGGCGATGGCGGTGGCGATGACGAGGATCTGGCTGATCACCGGCGGCAGCATGACGTAGCCACCGACCGTCGCGGCCATCAGTGCCGCGAGCCGGTACTGGCCGTCCACGCCGATGTTGAACAGCTTCATCTTGAAGCCGATCGCCACCGCCACTGCGGCCAGGTAGTACGTGATGCTGTCGTTGATGATCTGCACCAGGCTGTTGGGCCGGGTGCCGTACTCGACCATGCGGTCGAAGGTGGCCAGCGGCGGGATGCCGCTGAAGTGCAGGACCGCCGCGGTGACACCGGTTGCGATGACACCGGCGGTGGCGACCGCCGCGAACGACAGAGCCAGCATCGCCGACAGGCGGTGGAAAAGCAGGAAAGCCAGTGCGGAACCCGCGGCCGCGCCGATCAAGGCCGCCACCCACTCGAGCAGCTGGAGGTCGAGCAGCCAGGCGATGATCAGGCCGCCGACCACGGACAGCACCAGTGCGGTGGGGACGACCAGGGTGTTGTGGAGGGCGGTCCCCTCCTCCTTGGTGCCGTCGGCCCCGGCCCGCCTCTCGTCGGGAACCAGGGACGCGGACCAGACCACGAAGGCGAAGGCCACGACCACACCGATGATGAGCGCCACCCACCACAGCAGCGCCAGATCGAGCGCCACAGTGACGCCGGTGCCCAGGACGACCGCGATCAGGCTGGCAGAGGGGCCCGACAGGGTCGTGTTGGGGCGGGGGAGGATACTCATGCGCCGCCCTCGTTCTCGTCTCGGTCGGTGCCCTTCTCGGCACCGCTGTCACTTGCGTTGTCCGTGCCACCGCCCAGCCCGGCACCGGTCATGGCCGAACCCAGCTGCTCCGGGGTGACGGTGGCCGGGTCGGCCTCCGCCACCAGGCTGCCCCGCAGGATCACGTGCAGCGTGTCGGACATGCCGATGAGCTCGTCGAGGTCCGCGGAGATCAGCAGGACCGCCAGACCGGCGGCCCGGGCCTCGCGCAGCTGTTCCCAGATCGCGGACTGCGCGCCCACGTCCACACCCCGTGTGGGGTGCGCGGCGACGAGGAAGCGCGGGTTGCCGCTCATCTCCCGGCCGATGATGAACTTCTGCTGGTTACCACCGGACAGTGCATCGGCGATGACATCGATGTTGGGGGTGCGCACGTCGTACTCTGCGACGATGCGCTCGGAGTCGGCACGGGCCCCCGGACGGTTGATCCAGGGCCCCCGGACGCTGGGCGCCTTGCTCTGGTGACCGAGGATGCGGTTCTCCCACAGCGGGGACTCCAGCAGCACGCCGTGGCGGTGCCGGTCCTCGGGGATGTAACCCACCCCTGCCTCGCGGATCCGCAGGGTCGACCAGGAGGTGATGTCCTCCCCCTCCAGGGTGATGCGTCCCGAGGCGAGCTGGCGCATACCCATGACCGACTCGATCAGCTCGGACTGGCCGTTGCCCTCGACCCCGGCGATACCGACGATCTCGCCCCGGCGGATGTCCACGCTGACGCCGTCCACCACGGGGCGCCCCTCGGTGGAGGCCACGGTGACCCCGTCCAGGGACAGGACCACGTGGTCGGTGACGGTGGACTCGCGCAGCTCCGGGACGGGCAGCTCGCCGCCGACCATCAAGGTGGCCAGATCCCGCGCGGTGGTGGTGCGCGGGTCGGCCGTGGCGACGGTGGTGCCGCGCCGGATGACGGTGATCTCGTCGGCGACCGACAGGACCTCGTCGAGCTTGTGCGAGATGAAGATGACCGTCAGGCCCTCGCGCTTGAGTTCGCGCAGGTTGTCGAAGAGTTCGTCGACCTCCTGCGGGACGAGGACGGCGGTGGGCTCGTCCAGGATGATGGTGTCCGCGCCGCGGTAGAGGACCTTGAGGATCTCCACGCGCTGGCGGTCACCGACACCGAGATCCTCCATGAGGCGGTCGGGGTCGACACCCAGTCCGTACTGGCCGGACAGTTCGCGGATGCGGGCGCGGGCCCGGTTGCCGATGCCGAAGCGGCGTTCGGCGCCCAGGACCACGTTCTCCAGGACCGTGAGGTTGTCGGCCAGCATGAAGTGCTGGTGCACCATGCCGATGCCGTGCTTGATGGCGTCGGACGGCGAGTTGAGGCGTACCTCCACGCCGCGGACGTAGATGTGTCCCTCGTCCGGCCGGTGCATGCCGTACAGGGTCTTCATCAGCGTGGACTTGCCCGCACCGTTCTCGCCGACGATGGCGTGCACGGTGCCGGGAGCCACGGTGATATCGATGTCGTGGTTGGCCACGACGCCGGGAAAACGCTTGGTGATCCCGCGCAGCTCAACGGCGGGGGGTTCGTTCGACCCGCCGCCCGATGGCGTGCTGCTCATCAGACTCCTCGTTGGGAAGGTGCGGCGGGGCGCGGACGGGCCTGGGACGGCTACGGCCGGACGCCTTCGTCGCGGTGCGGCTACCGGGTCAGGGCCGAAGCTCCCGGGGGTGTCCTCTCCCCGGTTCCCTCCGGCCCCGTTTCATGATCGACCCGGAGCGGGCCCGGTGCCCGCTCCGGTGCTGTGGTGCTCCGTGCCCGCTACGGCTGGGTCGGAACCTCGATCTCACCGTCGACGATCTGCGCCTTGAGCTCCTCGAGCTCCTCCTCGAGCGGGGCGATCGCCTCTTCGTTGGAGGTGGTGTAGTCGACACCGCCGTCGGAGAGGTCGAAGCGCTGGAGGCCGCCCTCCTGGGTGCCCTCGACGACGTCGCCGACGAGTTCGAACACCGAGACGTCCACCTGCTTGATGGCGGAGGTGAGCACGTGCGGCTGCTGCTCCTCATCGGCGTTCTCGTACTGGTCGCTGTCGACACCGATGAAGGTGAAGTCGTTTTCGACGGCGGCCTCGAGGATGCCGTTACCCGAGGCGCCGGCAGCGTGGTAGATGACGTCTGCGCCGCGGTCGTGCTGGGCCTGGGCGACCTCGCGGCCTCGGGCCGGGTCACCGAAGCCGCTGTCGTCCGGCGGCTGGCTCAGGTAGTCGACCTCGACGTCGATGGCGGAGTCGATGTGTTCCACCCCGGCTTCGAAGCCGGCCTGGAACTTGAGGATCAGCGGAACCTCGACACCGCCGACGAAGCCGACGTGGTCGTCCTCTGTGCTCAGCGCCGCGGCCGCACCCGCCAGGAAGGAGGCCTCTTCCTCCGCGAAGACCAGGCTGGTGACGTTGTCGAAGTCCTCGATCTCGGAGTCCACGATCGCGAAGTGGACGTCCGGGTAGTCGTCCGCGACGGCCTGGACGGGTTCGGCGTAGGCGTAGCCGACACCGAGGATGAGGTCGAAGCCCTCCTCGGCCATGGTCGCCAAGCGCTCTTCCTTGGCGGACTCGGGCTCGCCGTCGGTGGGTTCGAAGTCCTGGGTCTCCACGCCGAGTTCGTCGGCCGCCCGCTCCAGGCCCCGGTAGGCGGAGTCGTTGAACGAGCGGTCGCCGCGACCGCCGACGTCGTAGGCCAGACCCACGCTGATGTCGGAGGCTTCCTCGGCGCCGCCGCCACCGTTGTCGCCGTTGTCTGCCGCGTCGTCGCACGCGGTGAGTACCAGCACGCCCGCCGCGGCGACCGCGGCGAACTTGGCTGTGTTGCTGCGCTTCACTTCGGTAACTCTCCCCTTCGCCCTCTCAGCGGGCCCGCATTCCGTGCGGAACCGACCTGAGTTCTGCTGCCGGACGATATCCGCTGGCCGAAAGTACACCTAACCAACGGACGGAGTTGTTATGAAGGCGAGAGCAGAGTGACACGGTGCCTTACCTGGAAGTTACCAACAGCACACCGGGCCGTGGCGGTCAGGGCCCTATTCGCTGTTTTTGACCTCCCGTTCTCCCTGAAAAACCCGTTAATGCGACCGGTAGTGCCGTGACCTTCACCGATGGTGACAATCCCACGTCGCGCCCACCCGGTCTAGACCGGCCTAACCCACTGTGCTGCCCGGCCTCTAGCCGTCGATGAAGTCCACGACGGCCTGTTTGAAGACCCTGGAGGAGACCGCGTTGAGGTGGTCGCGGCCGGGGATCTCCACGTGCGAGCCGCCGCAGCGTTCGGCCAGCTCGGCCGCCCCTTCGGCGACGGTGTCCCCGGCACCGGAGACGAACAGCAGGGGCATGCCCTCTGGGCGCGGAGTCTCTTGGAAGGGCCGGGAGGCCTGGCCCCGGACACAGGCGGCGAGGGCCTCCTCGTCGTTGCCGGGGATCCCGGCCACCGCTCGGTAGACCTGGTCAAAGGAGCTGTCTCCGGCCCCCGGCCGCTCCGTGTCCAGTCCGGCGAGGACGTCACCCGGACCGAACCCGCCCAGGACCAGGCGGCGTACCCGTTCCGGGGCGACGAGAGCGAGCTCCCAAGCCAAGCGGGCACCCATGGAGTAGCCGACCGCGTCGACCCTGTCGACACCGAGCTCGTCGAGCACGGACAGGATGTCCGCGACGAAGTGTTCGGGCAGGTAGAGACGGCTTTCGGTGGGTTTGTCACTGGCCCCGTGGCCGCGCAGGTCCGGGCCGATCAATCGGCGGCCCGCGGTGCCGAGTACGCGGGGCCAGCCGGCGTCCCGCCAATTCATGCCGAAGTTGGTCCCGAAACCGTGCAACAGAAGCACCGGGACGGCACTCTTCGGCTCCTGCGGAGGCAAATCCACATAGCGCATTGTCACGCCTCCGGTGAGATTCGCGGTCATGAATCCTTCCGTCCTATTGCGGGGGTCGGGATTTGATGGAGGAGAACGGAGGCCCATTCAGATGATTCTATAAACGGGAAGCCGTGAAGGGGCCTTCCGTTTGTGCCGACATCCGAACGGGCCTCCGGTAGACATGGGACCATTGGCTGAATGGTTGCCTGACTGGCCGACCGGACTAGTCGCTAGGGGGCTTCAGACGCACCCGGCGGGCCGGCTTGGCGTCCTCGGTGGGCACCTTTCCGACGATCCCGGCCTGGGGTGCGCTTTCCTCGACCTCCACAGCGAAGGTGACCAGAGGCGAGCCCACCGGAACGACCTGCTCCTCCTCGGCGTGCAGCTCGATCACACGACCGGCCTTGGGTGAGGGGATCACCACGGCCGACTTGGTGGTCTCCACCTCCACCAGCGGATCGTTGCGGTCGATCTCCTCGCCCACGGCGACCTGCCATTCCAGGACGGTCGCCTCGACCAGCCCTTCTCCCAGGTCGGGGAGGGTAAAAGTAGTGTTCTCTTCTGCCATGTCCGGTCAGTACTCCAGGGTTCGCTGGACCGCGAGCAGGATGCGGTCGATCGTCGGCAGGTACTGGGGCTCCAGCGGTCCCGCCGGGTAGGGGACGTCGAATCCCGTGACGCGCTGGACCGGGGCGGCCAGCTCACGGAAGCAGTGGTCCGTGATGAGTGTGGCCACCTCTGCGCCGAGGCCGGCGGTGAGCGGCGCCTCGTGGACCACCACGGCACGCTTGGTCCGGCCCACGGAAGCGGCCAGCCCCGCGGCGTCGACGGGCTTGAGCCAGCGCAGGTCCAGGACCTCGAGCTCGACCCCGTCCTCGGCGGCCAGCTCGGCCACCTGGAGGCACCTGTGCACCATGGCGCCCCAAGCGACGAGGGTGCCGTGGCGGCCGGGACGGACCACGCGGCTGGTGCCGATGGGGTCGGTGGGCTCGCTCAGCTGGACCGGCCTGCGGTCCCAGTAGCGGGCCTTGGGCTCCATGAAGACCACCGGGTCGTCGGAGCGCACGGACTGCAGCAGCAGGCTGTAGGCCTCCCCGGGGTCGGAAGGCGCGACGACCTTCAGCCCGGGGGTGTGGGCGAAGAGCGCTTCGAGGCTCTCCCCGTGGTGTTCAGGGGCCTGGATGCCGCCGAAGGAGGGCAGACGCAAGGTGATCGGCATGGGGGCGGCGCCGCGGGTGCGGTAGTTCATGCGCGCCACCTGGTTAATGATCTGGTCGACGGCCGGGTAAGCGAAGCCGTCGAACTGGAGCTCGGGGACGGGCCGCCAGCCGTTCATGGCAAGGCCGACCGCCATACCCATGATGGCGGACTCGGCCAACGGGGTGTCGAAGACCCGCTGGTCGCCGAACTCCTTCTGCAGACCGTCGGTGACCCGGAAGACGCCGCCCAGGGCACCGACGTCCTCACCGAAGAGCAGGACCTCGGGGTCCTCGGCGAGCAGGACGCGCAGGGCCCGGTTGAGCGCCTGCTGCATGGACACCTCCACCGTCTGGCGGTCGGTGGAGGTGTCGGTGCGTACGATCAACTCGGTCACAGCTCGACCTCTTCCTGCCAGGTACGGCGCTGCCGGGCCAGCTCCTCGGTGGTCTCCCGGAAGACGTGGGTGAACAGCTCGGATCCGTCGGGTTCGGGGGCGCCCGCGACACCGTCCCGGATCTCCTCGGCGCGCTTGGCTGCCTCGGCGTCGACGGTGGCGAAGTACTCCTCGTCGGCGTGCCCGGCTCGGAGCATCGCGGCGCGCAGCAGGTCCAGCGGATCGCGTCGGCGCCAGCGGTCGGCGTCGGCCTCGTCTCGGTAGCGGCCGGTGTCGTCCGAGGTGGAGTGGGGTTCGATGCGGTAGGTCAGCGCTTCGATGACCGTGGGGCCGCCGCCCTCGCGGGCGCGTTCGGCGGCCTTGGCGGTGGCGGTGTGGACGGCTCCCACGTCGTTGCCGTCGACGAGGACGCCGGTCATGCCGTACCCCTCGGCCCGCGCGGCGATGGAACCGCCGGCGACCTGGCGCTCATTGGGCACGGACAGGGCCCACTGGTTGTTCTGGCAGAAGAAGATGACGGGGGCCGTGAAGACCCCCGCGAAGTTCATGGCCTCGTGGATGTCGCCTTCAGAGCTGGCCCCGTCGCCGAAGTAGGCCAAGGCCACACCGCTGTCGCCGCGTAGGCTCTCCCCGACCGCCCACCCCACGGCGTGGGGTACGGGACCGCCGACCACTGCGTTGATGGCTCCGAAGCGGGAACCCATGACGTCGTAGAGTCCGCCGTGCCACAGTGCGCGGTGGGTGGCCATGTAGCCGACCATCTCGACGCCGTAGGCGAGGGCGGAGGCCATCTCGCGGTAGGTGGGGAAAACGAAGTCCCGTGTGGGGTCGAGCGCGGCCGCGCTGCCGACCTGCGCGGCCTCTTGGCCCCGGACGGAGACGTAGGCGGGGAAGACGCCTTGGCGTTGGAGGGCGATGGCTTCGGTGTCCAGGTCACGCGCGGTGCGCATGTCCCGGTAGAGCCCGCGGGTGAGTTCGGGTCGCAGATGCTCCACGGTGATGGTGCCCTGGCCCGTCGACTCTTGGGGTGGCATGTCGAGCGGCTCCCAACGTGGCCCTGCGCGCATGGTGGCGCGGCGCGGGCTCGGAGATGGTCAAGGTCCTACCTAGATTCTCCGGACTACTGGACAGTTTCGCTAGATAAGCCCAAATAGTCGATACATCTGCGAACGAACTAGGCTTTTTCGTTCGCGATAGTCTAGTAGCAACCATCCCCCGCGAGGGAAAACGACACACCGTGCCAAACATCACGAATCGCCATCACCCCCCGGGCATCCGGAGTCGCGAACGGACAGGCGCGACCCCCGCCCTTACGTGTCATGGCGGCTACGCGGGGTCGCCTCCAGCGCGGAGCGGACCCAGCCACAGAGTCGCTGTATACCTCTGCGGATACGACAAATATGGCCGAAATGAGGGATCAGGCGAGAATTTCTGGCTGATTCTGGACAGTTCGGTGTAGTTACTGGCCAGTCAGGGAAACCCACCGCTCATCAACCGCGTCAACCATGAGTACAGTCGTACGTCCCCGGCACACGTACCGTGGGTCGGTTCGTACGAGAGGTCAGTGCGCGGAATCCCCCGATTACCAAGACACCCCCACCCCTACGGGCACGCGCACCGCATCTCGCCGACTGAGATTCCAATGGACGAAAACAACGTTTACCTGGTACTTCCTTAGCTCCCTGTCGATGACGGCAGCGAAGGGCTGAGCACTGTGACAAGAGCACACGAGGAGCACGCACATGGCCATGGGCGAACAGCGTAGGAACGGCCGGCGGCCGGACACGACCGACCAGACCATCCTGAGCGCGCTCGCCAAGGACGCTCGGACCGGCATCACGGAGATCGCCGCACTGGCCAATGTCTCCCGGGCCACGGCCTACAACCGGATCAAGCGGCTCACCGACGAGGGGGTCATCCGCGGCTACTCCGTGGTGACCGACCATTCCAAGATGGGGCTCGGCGTCACCGCGCTCGTACTCATCTCGGGCAGCCAACCCGACTGGCGGGCCAACCGGGAGATCCTGTCGTCCTACCCGGAGATCGAGTACTGCTGGTACGTGGTGGGATCGGCGGACATCGTCCTCCTGGTCCGCGTCGCCAACACCAACCAGCTACGCGACCTGATCCTGTCCCGGCTTCAGTCGCTCCCCGGTGTGACGTCCACCCAGACGCTCACCGTCATCGACGAGGTCGTACACCGCCCCGTCGTTGAGCCCTCGGAACGGTCCGAGAAGAGCGAGTGACCGTCCCCGGGATCACTCACTGACCACCTCGGCGACCGAAGCCATCAGCTCGGACAGCAGTCTCGATCCCCGCGCGCGGATGGCCGCGATGTCGCCGTCAACCCTCAACACCACCTCGGCGTAGGCCTTCAGCTTGGGTTCGGTACCCGAAGGGCGCAGCGTCACCCGCCCCCACGCACCGCCCGCCAACTCGAAACGCAACGCGTCGGTCGGTGGCAAACCCCCGTGCCCACCGGCGAAATCGACGGTCCCCGACACCTTCAGGGGACCGAACGCGGCGGGCGGTTCGGCGCGCAACCGCCGCATCGCCGCGGAGATCTCCGAAAGTTCGGTCACCCGCACCGACAACTGGTCGCTGAGGTGCAGACCGTACCTCCGCGCCTGGTCGTCGAGGAGTTCGACCAGGGTGCGTCCCTCCCGTTTGGCCCGGGCGGCCAGGGACAGGGCCATGAGCGCGGCGCTGATCCCGTCCTTGTCGGCCACGGGTCGGCCACCGTCCCCGCCGACGCAGTAACCCAGGGCCTCCTCATACGAGAACACCCTCCGCTGCCCGGTGGCGCCCGCGCGGGCCAGCCACTTGAAGCCGGTCAGGGTCTCCTCGTAGTGCACGCCCCGCTCCCGGGCGATCTTGCCCAGCAGGCTGGAGGAGACGATCGAGGTCGCGACGACCCGGCCGTCGCCGGAGGTGTGGTCGAGGACGTACTCGGCGAGCAGGCCGCCCACCTCGTTCCCGTTGAGCAGGCCGTGTCCGGGCACGGCGAGCGCCAGCCGGTCGGCGTCGGGGTCGTTGGCCACCACCAGGTCGGCTTCTTCCGACTCCCCGAGGGCCACCGCCAGGTCCATCGCCCCGGGCTCCTCCGGGTTCGGGAAGTCCACCGTGGGGAAGTCGGGGTCGGGGTCGAACTGTTCGGCGACCACCGCCGGTCGGTCGAAACCGGCCCGCTCCGCGGCCTCGAGCAGCACCTCGCCACCCACCCCGTGCATGGGTGTGTAGACGACCGAGAGGTCCCGGTCGCCGTCCACCGGCAGCGCGGTGACGGCGGCCAGGTATCGCTGCACCGCCTCGTCGCCGAGCACCGTCCAGCCCTCGCCCAACGGCAGCGCGCCCACAGGGCCCACGGCGTCGATGGCCGCGGAGATCTCAGTGTCCACCGGAGAGACGATCTGGGTTCCCGCGTCGTCCCCGGCGCCGCCGACATAGACCTTGTAACCGTTGTCCTCGGGAGGGTTGTGGCTGGCGGTCACCACGATCCCGGCGTCCGCGCCCAGGTCCCGCAGGGTGTACGCCAGGACGGGGGTGGGCAGCGGACCGGCCAGCAGGGAGACCCGGTGCCCGGCCCCAGTGAGGACGGCGGCGCTGTCCCTGGCGAAGTCCGCGGAGCGGTGCCGGGCGTCGTACCCGATCACCACGTGCGCGCCGCCCTCCCCGAGCCACGCCCCGATCCCGGCCGCCGCCCGCATGACCACGACCCGGTTCATCCGGTTGGGCCCGGCGCCCAGCGCACCGCGCAGTCCCGCCGTGCCGAACTCGAGCCCGGCCGCGAACCGGTCGGTGAGGTCGGCCAGCGCCTCCCCGTCCCCGACCTCGACCCGGGCCAGCAGGGCACCCAGTTCTCCCCGGGTCACCGGGTCGGGGTCCTGGTCGAGCCAGTCCTTGGCCTGGGTGAGGAGGGCGGAGTCGGTCATCGGTGAACTCTCTCTGGAAGGGAGGCGGTCAGGGTCCTAGGCGAACACCGCTAGAACTTGGCCACGATGTCGGCGAGCAGGCGGCCCACGGTGGCGGCGGAGTCGCGTCCGGTGGCCAGGACGTCCTCGTGGTCGAGGTTGGCGCCCTGCAGTCCGGCGGCGATGTTGGTGACCAGGGACATGCCCAGGACCTGCGCTCCGGCCTCGCGGGCGGCGATGGCCTCCAGGACGGTGGACATTCCGACCAGGTCGGCGCCCATGGCCCGGAGCATGCGGATCTCGGCGGGGGTCTCGAAGTGCGGGCCGGGCATCGCGGCGTAGACGCCTTCCTGCAGGTCCGGGTCGACCCCGCGGGCGATCGCGCGCAGCTCGGGGCTGTAGGTCTCGGTGAGGTCCACGAAGGTCGCGCCCTTGAGCGGCGACTGCGCTGTCATGTTGAGGTGGTCGGCAATGAGTACCGGCGAGCCCACGGCGTAGTCGGCGTTGATGCCGCCCGCCGCGTTGGTGAGCACGACGGTCTTGGCACCCGCGGCGACGGCGGTGCGCACACCGTGCACGACCACGTCGGTGCCGTGGCCCTCGTACAGGTGGGTGCGGCCCAGGAAGGCGAGCACGTTGCGGTCGCCGTCGGCGATGCTGCGGACGGTGCCACTGTGTCCCTCCACCGCCGGGGGCAGGAAGCCGGGAAGGTCGGCGGAGGCCAGTTCGTGCTTGGAGTCGCCGAGCAGGTCCGCGGCAGGGGCCCAACCCGAACCCATGACCAGGGCCACGTCATAGCTGTCCACGCCGGTGCGCGAACGCAGTTCGGTCGCGGCTTCCTCTGCGGCGGCCTGGGGTGTGCGAGTCACTGCTTGTTCTCCGTTCGTCGGTGCCGCGTGTGCGGCGCGGGATGGTTCCCGGTGTCCAGGGGGCGCGCCATCACGTCTTGGGGGCCAGCGTTGCCGGGAACGGTGTGCCCGGCGAACTCGAACCCCGCGGCCTTGTAGACGCGCTGCGCCGACTGGTTGGCCTGGTTGACGCACAGCACGATCGTGTCGGCGTGCGGCGCGACCGCCGCGGCCAGGCGGTCCAGCAGGGGCGCGGAGCACGAGGTCTGGCCGATTCCCCGGCCCTGCCATTGTGGCGTGACGTAGTAGGCACGCAGCAGTACGGCGTGTTCCGGCGAGTCGACCAGCCCGGTGCGGACGGCCCGGTCCAGGACCCCGAACCCGGCGCAGGCGTCCCGGGCCGCGTCGAGGTCGTTCAACGGTTCGTCCCGCGCCACGATCGCGTACGGGAAGCGCTCGGGGTCGCTGTCGGCGTCGGGCAGGGTCTGGGTCGGCAGGCCGGTGAACCGCAGCTGCTCCGGGGGCAGGTCGTGTTCGAGCAGGGCTTCACGGAGCAGGGCGGTCTCGGTGGACTCCGTGTCCAACCGGAGCAGGCGCACCCGTGTACTGTCCCAGCCCGCCTCAGCCCTCTTCCTCGAACCCCGCCAGCGGGTCATAGGCTCTCCGGCAGCTGGGGGACGGGGTGGGAGCCGGTCTGCACGGGCCGCGACATGACCTGCTGCCAGCCCTTGGCGCCCGCGTTGTGGCGGTGTCCGGTCGGGACGAACCCGGCCGAGCGGTAGGTGCGCTCACCGGCGTCGTTGCCGTCGTTGACGCACAGCACGATCTTGGTGGCGCCGGGTGCGATGGCGGCGACCGTCAGGTCGAGGAGCGGGGCGGCGCTGGCGGCGCGACCGACGCCCTGCCGCTGGTGTTCGGGGGTGACGTAGAAGGCGCGTAGCAGGACCGCGTTCTCGGGGTCGTCGACCAGGTCGCGCAGCACGGGCACGCACCGGTCGATGATGCCGAAACCTACGCAGGCCTCGAGGGCCGAGCTCCGGTCGGTCAGGGCGGAGTCGTTGCGGATGACCGCGAACGGGAAGCGTTCGGGGTCGTCGTCGGCACGCGGCAGTGTGTGTACCGCCTCGTCGACGAACCTCTTCTGGTCGGGGGCGACGCGCTGGCGCGGCAGGATCTCGCGCAGCAGGGCCACCTCGGGGGTGGTGCGATCCAGGCGGACCAAGCGCAGACCGGGCACGCGCCGCTGTTCGGGAACGTGGGTCTCGGCCGGTTCGGGGGTGTTCGCTGGCACCGTCTTCCTCCACTCGGCTGTCGGGCCGACCCGTCCCCGGGTGCGGGAACGGGCCGGGCCGCCAGTCTTACACCCCGACCGGGTGCCAGACCGTCTTGGTCTCCAGGAAGGGCGTCATTCGGGAGGTGCCGGGGTCGGTGTCGAGCCAGGCGTCCTCACCGTCGTCTGCCTCGGGACCGGGGCGGAGCACCCGGGTAAGGGTGGTCGCCGCCGCCACCTCGAACTCCGCCGACAGGTGACCGGTTCCGGTCAGGTCGAGGGCGTTCACGTCAGCGTGTGAGGCCAGGTGCGGGCCGATCTCCCCGACCTTTCCGGTGAGCAGGTTGACCACGCCTCCGGGCAGGTCGGACGTGGCGAGCACCTCCGCGAGGTCGATCGCGGCCAGGGGCGCCTTCTCTGAGGTGACCAGCACGGCAGTGTTGCCGGTGGCGATGACCGGGGCGAGCACCGAGGTGAGGCCGAGCAGCGGGGCGTTCTGGGGCGCGAACACCGTCACCACGCCGCTGGGTTCGGGCGCGGAGTGGTTGTAGAACGGCCCCGAGACCGGGTTGGCGCCGCCCAGGACCTGGGCGAACTTGTCCGTCCAGCCCGCGTAGTACACCCAGCGGTCGACAGCAGCCGACACGATCCGGTCCGCCGCTGCCCGGGACAGGCCCTGCGCGTCGACGAGCTGGGCGGCGAACTGCCCGCGGCGGCCCTCCATCACCTCGGCGACCCGGTACAGGATCTGGCCGCGGTTGTAGGCGGCCCGCCCGGACCAGCCGCCGAAGGCCTTGCGGGCGGCGCTGACGGCGTCGCGCGCGTCCTTGCGGGAGGCCAGCGAGGCGTTGGCCAGGTGGGTTCCGTCCGCTGAGGTCACGGGGTAACTCCTGCCCGACTCCGAACGGGGGAAGGCACCGCCCAGGTAGAGCTTGTAGGTCTTGCGGACCGCCAGGCGGGCGGGGGTCGGCGGATGGGTGCTCCCGCCGCCCTTGGCCGCGCTCTCCCCGGCGTTCTTCTTCACCGTGCTCTTCTTACTGCCGCGCCGCTCAGCCAAGGTAGGCCTCCAAACCGTGTCGCCCGCCCTCGCGGCCGTATCCCGACTCCTTGTAGCCGCCGAAGGGGCTGGTCGGGTCGAACTTGTTGAACGTGTTGGACCAGATGACGCCGGCGCGCAGGCGCTCGGCGGTCCACAGCATGCGGGATCCCTTCTCGGTCCACACTCCGGCGGACAGCCCGTAGGGGGTGTTGTTGGCCTTGGCCACGGCTTCCTCGGGCGTGCGGAAGGTGAGCACCGACAGCACGGGGCCGAAGATCTCCTCGCGGGCCACCCGGTGTGCCTGGCTGACCCCGGTGAGCACGGTGGGCGCGAACCAGTAGCCGGACTCGGGCAGGTCGCATGCGGGCGACCAGCGTTCGACGCCCTCCTCGTCGGCCGTGGCGGTGAGCTCGCGGACCCGCGCCAGCTGTGCCTCGGAGTTGATGGCACCGATGTCGGTGTTCTTGTCCAGCGGGTCGCCCAAGCGCAGCTTAGAGATCCGCTCCTTGAGGCGGGGCAGGAACTCGTCCGCGACGGACTCCTGGACGAGCAGCCGCGAACCGGCGCAGCAGACGTGGCCCTGGTTGAAGAAGATGCCCGAGACCACGCCCTCCACGGCCTGGTCGAGCGCGGCGTCGTCGTAGACGATGTTGGCGCCCTTGCCACCCAGCTCCAGGGTGACGCGCTTGTCGGTCCCGGCGACCGCGCGGGCGATCTGGCGACCGACGCCGGTGGAGCCCGTGAAGGCGACCTTGTCGGTGCCCGGGTGCCCGACCAGGGCCCTGCCGGTCTCGCCCGCGCCGGTGAGGATGTTGACCACGCCCGGGGGCAGGTCGGCCTCCTGGCAGATCTCGGCGAAGACCAGCGCGGTGAGAGGGGTGGTCTCGGCGGGCTTGAGCACCACGGTGTTGCCGGTGGCCAGAGCCGGGGCGATCTTCCACGCGAGCATGAGCATCGGGAAGTTCCACGGGATGACCTGGGCGGCCACGCCGAGCGGCCGGGGGTCCGGGCCCAGCCCGGCGTGGTTGAGCTTGTCGGCCCAGCCCGCGTAGTAGAAGAAGTGCGCTGCGACCAGCGGCAGGTCGACGTCGCGGGCCTCCTTGATGGGCTTACCGTTGTCCATCGACTCCAGGACGGCCAGTTCGCGCGAGCGCTCCTGCATGATCCGGGCGATGCGGAAGAGGTACTTGCCGCGCTCCGCGCCGCTCATGCGGCTCCACACGGTGTCGTAGGCGCGGCGGGCGGCGGCGACGGCGCGGTCGACGTCGGCTTCCCCGGCCGCGGCCACCTGGGCGAGCTTGGTCTCGTCGGCCGGGTTGAGGGTGGTGAGGTACTCACCGCCCTCCGCCGGGCCGAACTCGCCGTCGACGAACAGGTCGTAGGTCTCGCGCAGGCTGACGACGGAGCGGGACTCCGGTGCGGGCGCGTACTCGAAGATCACGGCTTTAGTCCTGCGTGTAGTAGTCGGGGCCCGGGTAGGTGCCGGTGGACAGCCTGGTGCGCTGCATGAGCAGGTCGTTCAGCAGGCTGGACGCACCGATACGGAACAGGTCCGGGGTCAGCCAGTCGGGTCCGGCGACCTCGTTGACCAGGACCAGGTTGCGGATGGCGTCTTTGGTGGTGCGGATCCCGCCGGCGGGTTTGACGCCCACGTGGCGGCCGGTGGCGGCGTGGTGGTCCCGCACGGCCTCCAGCATGATCAGGGTGACCGGCAGCGTGGCGGCCGGGGACACCTTGCCCGTGGAGGTCTTGATGAAGTCCCCTCCGGCCTGGATGGCCAGGTGGGAGGCACGGCGCACGTTGTCGTAGGTGACGAGTTCGCCGGTCTCCAGGATGACCTTCAGGTGCGCGTCACCGCAGGCCTCCTTGACCGCGACGATCTCGTCGAAGACTTTGCGGTAGTCACCGGACAGGAACGCGCCCCGGTCGATGACCATGTCGATCTCGCTCGCCCCGTCAGCCACCGCGCGCCGGGTATCGGAGAGTTTGACCTCCATGGGCGCGCGCCCGGACGGGAAGGCGGTGGCGACCGAGGCCACCCCGACCCCGGTGCCGCGCAGCGCCTCGACGGCGGTGGCGACCATGTCCGGGTAGACGCAGACCGCGCCCACGCGGGGCACGGTGCGGTCGGCGGGGTCGGGCCCGGCCGCCTTGGCGCACAGCGACCGGACCTTGCCGGGTGTGTCGGCGCCCTCGAGCGTGGTCAGGTCCACCATGGAGATGGCCAGGTCGATGGCGTTCGCCTTGGCGGTGGTCTTGATGGAGCGGGTGGACAGGTCCTGGGCGCGGGCAGCGGCGCCGACCTCGTCGACCCCCGGGAGGCCGTGCAGGTAGGCCCGGAGCGCGTGGTTGGTCGTCGCCTCGGGCGCGAATGCGGTGTGGGGCACGGGCACCTACAGCTCGTCGGTTCAACTGGGGCCGTCCGCTGCGGCCAGCGGAAACGGCGTGTCCTGGGTACGGGGTGGGTGTTCCCCGCCGTCAGGCAGTCACCATAACCCCGGGCCGGGTCGGCGTCAGTCCCCCTCGGGCCCGCGCCGACCAAGGTTGGAGAAGACTCCAATAGGGGACCGCCGGGATTGTCGTCCTTTCATCCAACCAAAGGGCGGAAACCCCGCAGAACCGAGCTTTCCCACCGGGGCCGCCCCCGGTCTCTTGGCCGTCCGGCCCTTCCGCGGTCTAGACCGGACCACTCCCCTGGTCTGAACTGACCGGCCGTACGGATCGGCGGTAGGAGCCGTACGCGTCGTACAACTACCCTGGTGGCATGGCGGAGTTCCGGATCAGCAGTGACGACAGGCAGGTCGACCTGCGCAGGTTGGCGACGGCCCTGGCGGAGTCCCAGGGATGGGCGCGCGAGGACGTGGGCATCTGGGACAACCGCCAGGGCGAGGTGATCGTGACGATCGACGACGGCCTGATGCGCAAACCCGACGCCGATCCTCTGCACCGCCCGCGGCACACCCCGCACGCCGTGCACGACGCCTGTGAGCTGCTGCGGCGGGAGGACACGTCCCTGCGCGGGGTGGACTTCCGCTACCTCAAGGCCGAGAGCGCCCGGTTCTTCTCCGCCGGTTGGACCCTGGCCGACCTCCAGCACGCCCTGGGCCAGCGCCCGGACGGCGCGGTCTGGGAGAGCGGGCCCGAATACCGGGGCACCCGGTGGTTCGCCCACCGCCTTGCGGCCTGGAAGACCCCGGACGGGGACATCAGGCCCTCCCAGTCCCAGGAGTCCGCCCAGCTGCGCGTGATCAGCCGGGCCGGGCTGCCGATGGACATCGGCCTGCCCGAGGACATCGAGCTGTCGGAGCGCCCGGTGGCCAGCCCGTCGGCGGCGCGGTCGGCCGCCGACGACGCCCGCAGGCTCATCCGGCAGAACACGCGCACCACGACGGACTCCCTCGCGCACCAGGACCGGACCTCGGCGCACATCACCCGGCCCGACCAGCACTGAACCGACGGGCGCCGAACCGGGACGGCCCGCGGGGCGCCAGGCGGGCGGTCAGCCCCCGCGGCGGCCGCGTTCGGCCCGGGCCTCCTCCACCACGGAGACCACCCCGTCGGCGAACCTGCCCAGGCCGAGCTCCAACGGACCCCGGCCCACCGCGTACCGCCACAGGCTCGCGAAGACCAGCGACCCCGCGATGAACATCTCCAGGTACCAGTAACCACCGGCGGCGTTCTCCGGGTGCAGCGCCACGATCACCGCGATGACGAGAATGTGGCCGGAGTACACGGTCAGGGGCATCCGGCCGACGGAGTTCAGCGGGTACATCACGCGCGGCAGCCACTCGGAGAGCAGCATGCACACCACCAGGACGATGAGCGCCTGCCCCACCGCCTCGAAGATCTCGAAGGTGGTCCCGGTGTGCGGCGTGTTCACCGCCAGCCACCACCAGGAGTCGGTGGGGACCTGCCCGCTGATGCTGTGCGAGGCCTCCACCGTGTTGGCCCGCAGTTCCTCGGCGGTGGCCCCGTCGACGGAACTCAGCGGACGGCCGTTGAGGAAGGTGCTGTCGGCCTCGGTCAACCGGTCCAGGCCGCCCAAGGGCTGCATCAGCGTCCAGGAGCCCACGTATCCGATCACGGCCAGGACCGCGCCGGTGACCGCCATCCGGATCCGCACGGCGGTGGCGGTCAGATCCGTCCGGCCGACCGCCATCCCGGCGAACACGAACGCCATGAAGGTGATCGCCGGATAGTAGCCGGTCAGGAAGAACTCGCGGAACGAGGTGAGCGCCGCGGTCCGGACACCCTCGGGGAACAGGGTGTCGCGCAGCAGGAAGGACACCACCGGCCCCGCCAGGGCGAGCGTGCCCGCGGCCGTCCACAGGACCGCCGCCCGGGCCCGCAGGAGGGGCAGTGCCAGGACGAAGAACCCGGCGTAGTAGGTGAGGATGATCGCGACGGGCACGGCGAACAGGTCCAGGAAGACGCCGAGCAGCCCGATGAGGACCGAGCGCGCCAGGATGCGCACGACCGCCGTACGCAGGGCGTCGCCCTCCACCGGCTGGGTCCGGCCGGTCATGAGCGCCAGGGAGACCCCGGCGAGGAAGGCGAAGAGGGCGGAGGAGTTCCCGCGCACGAGGCTGTGGAGCTCCCAGCCCTGCTCCTCCGGCAGCAGGCCGAAGGAGATGACCCCGAGATGGACCGCGAACATCCCGAACACCGCGAGCGCCCGCGCCGCATCGATCCCGTCGATACGGCGCCTGGCCGGGCTTACTCCGCCGGGAGGCGTTCCGGTGTCGTCTGACTGGTTCTGTGCCACGTCTGCCAGGTTATGTCCGCTGCACCAAGGCCTTCAAAAGCCTTAACGCACCCCTGACGGCCACAGGCGGCCACAGGCCGAGGAGCGCCGACCGGGCCGGGGCACGTGCGCCCGGCCCGGTCCGATCAGTCAGAACGCCCGGTCAGTCAGGGCACCCGGTCAGTCGGACAGGTCGCTGAACACGTCCAGCGCCTCCGGGTTGGCGAGGGAGTCGCGGCTGGCGACCTTCTCCGGGCTCTCCCCCATAAGGATGCGCTTGACCGGGACCTCCAGCACCTTGCCGGAGAGGGTCCGGGGCACGGACTCGATCACGCGGACCCGGTCCGGGACGTGCCGCGGCGAGCAGTCGGTACGGATCCGGCGGGCGATCTCCTTGGGCAGGTCGCCCTCGAGGTCCGAGCCCTCGCGCAGCACGGTGAAGAGTTCGATCTTGGAGGTCCCGTCGCCCTGGGGAACGTCCACGACCAGCGCGTCCACGACATCGTCCAGTGCCAGGACGGCACGGTAGATCTCGCTGGTTCCCATGCGCACGCCACCGCGGTTGATGGTGGAGTCGGAGCGGCCGTAGATGACGGCGGTGCCGCGTTCGGTGATCTCGATCCAGTCGCCGTGCCGCCAGATGCCCGGGTAGACCGCGAAGTAGCTGTCGTGCAGGCGTTCCCCGCTGGTGTCGCCCCAGAGGAAGACCGGCATGGACGGGGCCGGTTCGGTGACCACGAGTTCACCGACCTCGCCGACCAGCTCCTTGCCGTCGGGGTCCCAGGCGGCCACAGCCATGCCGAGCCCGCGGGACTGGATCTCGCCCTCGTACACGGGCAGGGTGGGCGTCCCGCCGACCAGGCAGCTGCAGATGTCGGTGCCGCCGCTGGTGGAGAACAGCCAGAGGTCGTCGCCGAACTCCTCGTACACCCAGGCGAAGGCCTCGGGGCTGAGCGGGGAACCCGTGGAGCCGATCGCCTTGAGGGCGGACAGGTCGCGGCCCTGGCGCGGGCGGACGCCCTCCTTCATGCAGGAGGACAGGTACCCGGCGCTGGTGCCGAAGACAGTGACCCCGGCCTCGGCGGTCAGGTCCCACAACGACCCCAGGCCCGGGTTGGAGGGCGGCGAAGAGGGGGCCGGGTGGGCAGGGCTGCCGTCGTAAAGGACGATGGAGGCCTTGGTCAGCAGGACGCTGACCAGGAAGTTCCACATCATCCAGCCGGTGGTGGTGAACCAGAAGACCCGGTCGTGCGCCTGGGCGTCCAGGTGCAGGTTCAGGTTCTTGAGCTGTTCGAGGAGGATGCCGCCGTGGCCCTGCACGATCGCCTTGGGCAGGCCGGTGGTGCCGGAGGAGTAGAGCACCCACAGGGGGTGGTCGAAGGGGACGGGCGTGAAGGTGAGTTCGGCGCCCGCACCGCGCTCCTCGAGCTCGCCCCAGGACAGGGTGCCGTCGAGGGCGGCTCCGGGGGTGAGGTAGTCGAGGAGGACCGTGTGCTCGAGGCCGGGGAGATCGGCACGCAATTCTTCCACCACCGGACGGCGGTCGAAGTCCTTGCCCCCGTAGCGGTAGCCGTCCACGGCGAGGAGCACCTTGGGCTCGATCTGGGCGAAGCGGTCGATCACGCTGCGCACACCGAAGTCCGGTGAGCAGGAGGACCAGATCGCACCGAGGGAGGCGACGGCGTAGAACGCGGCCGCGGTCTCGGGGAGGTTGGGCAGGTACGCGGCGACCCGGTCGCCTTCCCCGACTCCGAGCTCGCGGAGTCCGGCGGCGATCGCGGCGGTACGCTCACGGAGCTCGCCCCAGGTCCAGGCGCCGAGCTCGCGCAGCTCGGTGGCGTGGCGGATGGCGACTTCGTCGGCGTCGCGACCCTCGAAGACGTGTTCGGCATAGTTGAGGGTGGATCCGGGGAACCACTGGGCGCCCGGCATGCTCCGGTCGCCGAGGACAGTCTCATAGGGCGTCTTGGCCTGGACGCCGTAGTACTCCCAGATCGACGCCCAGAAACCGTCGATGTCGGTGACCGACCAGCGCCAGAGGGCGTCGTAGTCGAAGTCCGCGGCCGCGGTCGAGCCGCCCGCACCGAAGGCCTTCACTCCGCGCTCCTGTGCGGCCCACCGGGCAAACGCGACGATGTTGGATGACTCGATCCGCTCCTCGTCGGGCTGCCAGAGCACACGGGGCACGCTGCTCTCCGTCATTGGCCCGCCTTCCCAATCGCGTGGCTGTGTGTTGCTGTGCGCCCCATCTAACAACACATCATGGCGCGGGACACCGGCTGGTCCGGCCTAGAGGCGCAGTCGACACTCAGGGAAGTACGCAGGTCACAGTGGGCGCACCGGGGTGTGGGACATCCACTCCCGGAGGGGCTTCCGAGAGTGGGCGTCCCACCTGGATCGCGGTCGGGAGTTCCAGGAGACTCCCGTCGGCGGTCTAACCCAGTTCGCGGAGGGCAGCGACCGCCGCCACGGGTGACTCCACAACCATGGCGCCGGTCGCCTCGAGGCGCTCACGGGCCATGAGTCCGCTGGCCACAAGGATGGCCCGGGCCCCGGCCTCGCGGGCGGCGCGGGCGTCGTCGTCGATGTCACCGATGAGAACGACGCCGGCCGGGTCGAGGTCCTGGTGCTTCAGGTGGTGCACCAGGTGCTCGGCCTTGGAGTCGTGTTCGGTGTCGAACTTTCGGCCGTCGACCCGAGTGAAGTGCGAGGTCAGGCCGCGCTCGTCGATGAGGGGCACCAAGTGGTCGTGCGAGGCCATGGACAGCAGCGACTGGCTGCCGCCCGTACCCTTCCACTGGTGGAGCACGTCGGGGACGCCGACGGCGAGTTCGCAGGTGTGGAGGTACTCCTGGTAACTGCTGTCGTAGAGCTTCTCGGCCCGCTGCCACTCGCCCTCCTCGAAGCTCCGCCCAAGGAGGTCTTCGTAGCAGGGGATGAGGGGGCGGCGGAAGATGCTGCGCCAGTAGTCCATCCCGACCGGCTCACGGCCGAAGTGGGAGCACACCGCGTTGACCGCGGCGAGGTTGGCGTGGTTGTCGTCGAGGAGGGTGCCGTTCCAGTCCCAGACGATGTGGTGGGTGCTCGGATTCTCGGAAGTCTTCTCAGCCATTGGGAGCACTTTACGACGGGTTGACCCGGATCCGATATGCGTTTTTTGCCACCTCAGCCCGGGTGCCGGGGGTCGGGCTGCTGGTCAGCGCCCTCCCCGGCCGCCCAGCGGGGACCGTTGCCGCCGCGGCGCCGCGCCTTCTGTTTCTTCTGTTCCTTCCGTTCCTTCCGCAGCCTGCGGCCGCGCCGTGCCGCCCATACCCCGGCCACGGCCATCAGCGGGAACAGCACGAGGATGAGCACCGGCAGCAGGACCGCCAGCAGCGAGGACACTGCGCTGACGACGTCCTCGAGGAAGGACATGACCGGGGCACCGGCGCCGACAGTAAAAGTGTTGACGAGCGGCCGCGCCAGCGCCTTGGCCAGGTGGAAGAGCAGGGCCACGACGACTCCGGCGATGACCGCGCCCCAAGAGACCCCGTCGGCGGACACCGCCGCTGAGGCCTCGCCGCTGATGTCGGCCAGTTCGACCGCGGAGGCCCCGGCACCGAAGGTGATCCCCCCGGATGTGGGGCGGACGGCGGTCTGCACGAGGTCGTTGAGGCTGTCCAACGCGGGGATCTTGTCCGCGGCGAACTCCACGACGAGGAGCACGGCGAGGATGATGAGCGTGGCAGGGTGTTCGAGCCACTCCCAGGCCGGTCCGAGCGGGATCAGTTCGGTGTAGCGGGACAACAGCCCCACTACGAGCAGGGGAATGTAGGCGTTGAGCCCGGCCGCGGAGGCCAGACCAAGGCCGGTGAGGGTGCCGATCATGGGGGGTTCCTTCGAGCGCGCCGGACAGGGGTCGGTGCCGAACCGAGACTACGGTCCGGCACCGGTCACCTGAGTGGACGCCCGTGCACGGCGAGTGGTTCGGATCTGGGGCTGTTGACGATATCCTTCGACCTCGCTGACGGACCGGGACTGCGCCGAGTCCGGGGCCTGGCCGAACTCACTGCGGACCCGTCACTGGTGCAGGAGGTCCCAGCACTGGTCGAGTGCCTCCTCCAGATCTCGCATGCGCCCGCGTTCGTGCGCGTCCAGACCGCCAGGATCGGAGTGGAGCGCGTGCTCCTCGTCCATCAGACCGGGGTTGGTCGACATGATGCCCTGCTCGGCGCTGTCGCTGATACCGCCATGGCCGGGGCGGGCGGGACGATCAGCACTTGCGGTCTGGGAAACTCCTATTACGGCCGGGTTGGTGACGAATCGCTCGCATGCGGGGTGGCGGGCAGAGCGGAATAGACCGCGAAACTCCGCCCTTTAATACCTTGAGGGGGTATGGTGATGGCAGCTGAGCAGGAACAACACGGAAACGGTGGCATGGCGGCGACCCACGGTTACAGCAATGACAAGCAGAGCCACATCAACCGACTCCGCCGCGTCGAGGGACAGATCCGCGGCCTCCAGCGCATGGTCGAGGACGACCAGTACTGCATCGACATCCTCACCCAGACCTCGGCGGTGAACAAGGCGCTGCGTTCCTTCGCCCTCTCTATGCTCGACGAGCACCTGAAGCACTGCGTGGCACACGCCGTGGCCAACGGAGGCGAGGAAGCCGAGGAGAAGGTGCGCGAGGCCTCGGACGCGATCGCCCGCCTGGTCCGGTCCTGATCCAGGTCGGTCCCGGGCTCCCCCAGCGATCGGCCGACCCCGGCCATCCCGCCCCGCGAACGCCAGACCAGGGCTAACGTACTGACATGTCCCCCGAACGCACCGACGAGTCCCCCGAGACGAACAGCTTCTCCCGCGACCTGGAGCGCCGCCTGGCCCTGCCGGTCCTGGTCTGCGCGGTGGTATCCGTACCCGCCGTCTTCCTCGGCATGTGGGGTGAGGGACGCTGGTCGGAGATCGGCCACCTGGTCAACTGGCTGGCGGGGCTGGTCCTGTGGGCGGAGTGGATCCTGCTCATCGCCCTAGCCAAGAACAAGCTCGGCTGGCTGCGCACCCACAAGTGGAGCACGTTCGTGGCGGCGGTGACCCTTCCCGCCGTGATCTTCACCCTCGGACCGGCACAGGTGCTTCGTCTGGCCCGGGTAGCCGCGACTCTGCGCCTGGTCCGGGTCACCCGGATCATCGAGGCGGGCGGCGTCCTGCGCCGCCGGATGGGACTGACCGGAGCGCGCGGGGCGGTGGCGGCGGTAGCCACCACCGCCCTGTCCCTCGCGTTCGCCGCGGCCATCCTCGCCGACCCCGACTCCGCGAGCCGCCGGTTCTTCGCCAACCTCGCCGAGAGCTTCGGGTTCTGGCAGGTCGCCCTCGCCCTCACCCTCATCGCGGTGGCGACCGCCCTCATCATGTACCTGCGCCGACGCGGTTCTGCGGCCGGCGCCGAAGCGGATCAGTCGTCGCCGTAGCGCTCCCGCTCGTTCTCCAGCAGGCGCGCACCCTCCGACCGGGAGGCCGCCGCGTCCAGGTAGTTGACCGACTCGTTGGCCACGAACGACGAGGGGCGGCCGTGGTCGGCGAACCCCAGGCGGGAGACCTCTCCCCCGGTCACGGCTCGGATCCCCCAGTTGGCGGCGATCCTGGCACGAGCGGGCGAGGACGGCACCGACATCATGTGGTAACCGCGGGTGACGGCCAGCGCCGGCAGCCCGCTCAGGTCGAACTGCATGATCCTGGCCAGCGCGTCCTTACCGCTCAGGTCCACCACGAGGCCCAGGTCCTTGTGCTGGAAATCGCGCAGCGGCCTGCCGAGGACCGAGTTGACCACGTTGTGGGCCGCAGTGGCGGCCTGCCTGCTGGCGTACTGGGCCGTGGGCGGGCAGTAGGCGCTGTCGCCCTGCGAGAGGTCGGGCACCGCTGCGGCGTCGCCGAGCGCGAAGACGTCGGGCTGGCCCGGCACGGCCAGGTCGGTGCCGACCTCCAGGCGCCCCCGCTGGGTCGGTTTGCCCAGGGTCTCCATCAGCGGGCTGGGTGTGACCCCCGCCGTCCAGATGAGGGTCCGGCAGGGCAGGGCCCGCCCGTCGGTGAGCACCACCTTGTCAGCGGTCACCTCCCGGACGGTGACCTTCAGTTTCACCTCGATGCCCAGGTTGCGGAGCAGGTCGAGGGCCTTGCGGCCGAGACGGTCACCGAGTTCGGGCAGTACCTTTGGCGCGATGTCGACGAGGTGCCAGCGGATGACCGAGCGCAGCTCGGGGTAGCGCCTGGCCGCCTCCTCGCAGAGCCGTTTCAGTGAGGCGGCCGTCTCCACGCCGGTGTATCCGCCGCCGACCACGACGAAGCGGCAGCGCTCCTCCCGTTCGACCGGGTCGCGCGAGTCGTTGGCCAGTTCCAGCTGGCCCAGTACGTGGTCGCGCAGCAGTACCGCCTCGGCGAGGGTCTTGGCCCCGTAGGCGTGTTCGGTGAGCCCCGGGATGTCGAACTCGCGGGTCATCGACCCCGGGGCGAGCACGAGCCGGTCGTAGGGGCAGGGGGCGAGCTCGCCGCTGGCTTTGCGCACGACAACCGTGCGGTTCCGGGTGTCGACTCCGATCGCGTAGCCGGGGACGAGCCTGGTCTGCCGGGTGAGCCGGTGCACCGACATGGCGATCGACTGCGGCGTGAGCATCCCGGAGGCCACTTGGGGCAGCAGCGGGCTGTAGAGCATGTAGTCGTTTGGCGCCACGAGGGCGATATCAGCAGCGCCCGTGGGAATGCGGCGCTCGAGGTGGCGCAGGGTGTGAAGTCCGGCGAAACCGGCTCCGACCACCACGATGCGAGGCCGAGACATAAGTACACCGCTCCTTCTCAGTGTCGGGGGCGGGACGTCCTTCGCGTCTGCGGGCCGTCGGACGCGGGCGTACCCCGTTCACCCCTTCCGAATGTACGGGCGGAAGGCCGGATTCCGGGCATCCCCACGCGGGGCGGAGCTGGGACTTTGTCACCCGTTGGTCCCGGAGCGGAAAGGTAGACGGGCATTTCAAGCTCGTGAAACCCCCAAGTGGTGTCTTTTGGCGCAGACTAGGCAACTGTGTGTGGTCATGCACGAACCGAGAGTGCTGATCCGTGTCACAGAAAGGGGCAAGGAACGCGTATGCGTGCGTTCAGCAAGATCGCCGCCACCACCGTGCTGGCCGGAGGATTGACCGTGTTCGGGGCGGGGGCCGCCTTCGCCGACCCGCCGGACGACGTCACCGAGCACGTCGACGAGGTCACGGAGCCCGTGGAGGACGTCACCGACCCCGAAGGGGACGTCACGGAGCCGGTGGAGGACGTCACCGAACCGGTCGAGGAGCTGTCCCCCGAGGCGGAGGCCCTCCTGGAGGATCCGCAGGTACAGGAAGTCCTGGCCGACGAGGACGCGGTGGAGCTGCTCAGCGACCCCGACGCGCTGGAGGCGCTCGAGGCTCTGCTGGAGCTCGAGGACCCGCTGGGCGCTCTTGAGGAGCTCGACCTCCCGGTCGGCACCGATGACCTGCCCGCCGACACCGACGATGTCACCGACGACGTCGATGTGCCGGTGGAGGACGTCGAGGCGCCGGTCGACGAGATCACCGACGAGGTCGGTGGCGTCACCGACCTCACCTGACCCGCACGGGGTCCGTGACCCGGACTCCGCAGGGCGGGGGCGGGCGGTCATCGACCGCCCGCCCCCTTGTGTGTTCGCTGAGTACCGTGTGCTCGGTGGGTCCGGCTTCGGTCAGCTGCCGTTAAGCCCCGCGGAGACGCGCTCGCCGATCCCCGGGTCGATGTCGGTCCAGTACTTCACCGCGCGTGCCCGGACGCCGTCGTCGGTGACGGCGGAGATGTGACCGACCACGTTGTTCACGAGGCGGTCGCGGGCCGCGTCGTCCATGACGTCGCGGATCAGCGACCGCGGCTGGGTGACGTCGTCGTCGTCGCGGTGCTGAGTGTAGGCCTCGCGCACCAGGTCGGCGGCCTCCACCTGCCAGCTGGCCTGGTCGACCCCTTCCTCGCTGCCCGCGCTGGGGCCGCCGAAGGAGTTCGGGTGGTAGACGGCGCCGGTGTTCGGCGGGTACTGGCGCATCTGCCCGTCCTTGGCATAGGAGCGCACCGGCACGTGCGGCCGGTTGGGCGGCAGCTCCGTGTAGTTGACCCCGATCCGGTAGCGGTGGGTGTCGGGGTAGGAGAACAGCCGGGACAGCAGCATCTTGTCCGGCGACGGGCCGATGCCCGACACCAGGTTCGAGGGCTCGAAGGCGGCCTGCTCGATGTGGATGTGGTGGTTCTCCGGGTTCTGGTTCAGCGTCATCCGGCCGACCTCGATCAGCGGGTAGTCGCCCTTGGACCACACCTTGGTCAGGTCGAACGGGTTGAACCGGTAGTTCGCGGCCTCGTCGACCGGCATGATCTGCATGCTCAGCGTCCAGGACGGATGGTCGCCGCGCTCGATCGCCTCGAACAGATCCCTGCGGTGGTGGTCGGCGTCCTCACCGGCCAGCCGGTCCGACTCCTCCTGGGTGAGGAAGTCGTTGCCCTGGTCGGTCCGGAAGTGGTACTTCACCCAGAAGCGCTGCCCCTTGGCGTTGATCCACTGGTAGGTGTGCGAACTGAACCCGTCCATGTTGCGCCAGGTCTTCGGAATGCCCCGGTCACCCATCAGCCAGGTCACCTGGTGCGAGGACTCCGGCGACAGCGACCAGTAGTCCCACTGCATGGTGTTGTCCCGCAGGCCGGTGCGCGGGTCGCGCTTCTGGGACCGGATGAAGTCCTGGAACTTCTGGGGGTCCTTCATGAAGAACACCGGGGTGTTGTTGCCGACCATGTCGTAGTTGCCCTCGCGCGTGTAGAACTTCAACGCGAAGCCGCGCGGGTCACGCCACGTGTCGGGGCTGCCCATCTCACCCGCCACGGTGGAGAACCGGGCCAGCATCGGGGTCTCCCGGCCGGGCTGGAAGACGTCCGCGCAGGTGTACTGGCTGACGTCGTTGGTCACGCGGAAGACACCGTAGGCGCCGCTGCCCTTGGCGTGGACCACGCGCTCGGGGACGCGTTCCCGGTTGAACTGGGCCATCTTCTCGATGAGGTAGGCGTCGTGGAGCACCAGGGGCCCGTCCCTGCCCACGCTCAGCGAGTGTTCGTCACTGGCCACGGGGATGCCCGCGTTCGTGGTGGTGGCCCGGGACTCCGGTCGGTTGTCGACCATGGAACTTTCCCCCTCGTAGGTGTACGCGCACGCCCCGGATGTCGGGTCCGGGGTGTCTGTGCGCCCCCTACCCGCGAGCGGTTCAAGGGACGATCAATGGGGGTTCATGTCGGCGATGGGGCGGGCCCTGCGGCGAGCAGCGCCGCGGTGCCCATGCTCAGGAGCAGGTCGGCCATCTCCTCGCGGGACAGGTCGCCCCGGCTGTGCGGGGTGGAGTTGAGCAGACCGAAGGCGGCGTGCACCGACGCGCGCAGCGCGGCGGGTGAGGTTTCGGGGCGCAGTTCGGCGAGGACGTTGACCCACTCCTCCACGTAACCGCGTTGGAGGCGCCGGACCCGGCGGCGGTCCTGGTCGGTGAGGTTGCCCAGCTCCCGGTCGTGGACGGTGATGAGGTCGGGCTCGTCCAGCGAGAACTCGATGTGTCCGCGCAGCAGGGACTCCAGGGCCGCTTCGGGGCCGTCGGCCCGGCCGACCAGACTGCGCCCCTGTTCGGCGAGGCGCTCGCTGATGTCCACGAGGACCTCGCCGAGCAGCGCCTCCTTGCCGGGGAAGTGCCGGTAGAGCGCCGGGCCCGTGGTGCCCACCGCGCGGCCGAGGTCGTCGATGGTCACGCCCCGGTAGCCGCGCGCGGCGAAGAGTTCGGCCGCCGCACCCAGGATCGCGGTCCGCCGCTGTCCGATCGGCCGCTGGCCCGCAGAATGCTGCCCCTGCTGCCCTGTCGACTGGCCCGTCGACTGCTGTCCTGTCGACTGGCCCGTCGATCTGTGACTCGCCGGTCTCGCGCCCATGCGCCCGCCTCTCCTCGGCCCCGTCCGATGACTCATGCCATCCGGACTCTGGACACCCATGTTAGTAGTTACTAACATCACTGTTGTTAGTGAGCATTAACATCCCTCCACGAGAGGACTCTATGAGCAGGGCACCTGTGCTCGGTTCGGCGGTGGACACCGCCGGTCCCGCGTTCGCCGCCAACGACGCCGCGAACCGTGCGCTCGCGCTGGAGCTGCGGGAGCGGATCGCGACCGCGGCTCTCGGCGGCCCCGAGAAGACCCGCGCCCGACACGTCGAACGCGGCAAGCTCCTCCCCCGCGACCGCGTCGACCTCCTCCTCGACCCCGGTTCGCCGTTCCTGGAGATCGCACCGCTGGCCGCGTACGGCCTCTACGGCAAGGACGGCCACGACGCCCCCGGCGCCGGGATGATCGCCGGGGTGGGCCGCGTCGCCGGTCGGCCGGTGGTCGTGGTCGCCAACGACGCCACGGTCAAGGGCGGCAGCTACTACCCGGTGACGGTCAAGAAACACCTGCGCGCCCAGGAAGTGGCGCTGCACAACCGCCTCCCCTGCGTGTACCTGGCCGACTCCGGCGGCGCCTTCCTCCCCATGCAGGACGACGTCTTCCCCGACCGGGAGCACTTCGGCCGCATCTTCTACAACCAGGCCACCATGTCCCGGGCCGGCATCCCGCAGATCGCCGCGGTCCTGGGCTCGTGCACCGCCGGCGGCGCCTACGTCCCGGCGATGAGCGACGAGGCCGTGATCGTCCGCGAACAGGGCACCATCTTCCTGGGCGGCCCGCCCCTGGTGAAGGCGGCCACCGGCGAGGAGGTCACCGCCGAGGACCTGGGCGGCGGCGACCTGCACTCCCGGGTCTCCGGGGTCACCGACCACCTCGCCGACGACGACGCCGACGCCCTCACCAAGGTGCGCCGGATCGCCGACACCCTCGGCCCGCTCGACCCCCCGGCCTGGGAGGTCCGCGAACCGCGCCCGCCCGAGCTCGACCCCGAAGAGCTCTACGGGGTGGTGCCCGCCGACACCCGGACCCCGTACGACGTGCGCGAGGTCATCGGCCGCGTCGTCGACGGCAGCGAGTTCACCGAGTTCAAGAGCGAGTACGGCACCACCCTGGTCACCGGGTTCGCGCACATCAACGGCCACCCCGTCGGGATCATCGCCAATAACGGCATCCTGTTCGCCGAGTCCGCGCTCAAGGGCGCGCACTTCATCGAGTTGTGCGACCGCCGCTCGATCCCGCTCGTGTTCCTGCAGAACATCTCCGGGTTCATGGTCGGCCGCGACTACGAGGCGGGCGGCATCGCCAAGCACGGCGCCAAGATGGTCACCGCCGTGGCCTGCGCCCGCGTCCCCAAGTTCACCGTGGTCATCGGCGGTTCCTTCGGCGCGGGCAACTACTCGATGTGCGGCCGCGCCTACTCGCCCCGCTTCCTGTGGATGTGGCCCAACGCCCGCATCTCCGTGATGGGCGGCGAACAGGCCTCCTCAGTGCTCTCCACCGTCCGCCGCGACCAGAAGGAGGCGCGCGGCGAGGAGTGGTCGGCCGAGGAAGAGGAGGCCTTCAAGGCGCCCATCCGCGACCAGTACGAGGAGCAGGGCAGCCCCTACTACTCCACCGCCCGCCTGTGGGACGACGGCGTCATCGACCCCGCCGACACCCGCGACGTGCTCGCCATGGCCCTGTCCGCCGCCCGCCACACGCCGCTGGACCCGGTGGGCTACGGCGTCTTCCGGATGTGAGGAAACCCTTGACCACGATGCCCACCAGTTCATCAGGCAGCAGTACACCGGCGACCGTGCTGGTCGCCAACCGCGGCGAGATCGCGCTCCGGATCATGCGCACCCTGCGCCGGATGGGTATCAGCCCGGTCACGGTGCACACCGACGCCGACTCCGAGGCCCCGCACACGCTCGCCGCCGACGAGGCGTTCCGGGTGGAGCACTACCTGGACGCCGACGCGATCGTCGCCGCCGCGCTGGACAGCGGCGCCACGGCGGTCCACCCCGGCTACGGCTTCCTGTCCGAGAACGCCGATTTCGCCCGGCACTGCACCGACTCCGGGCTGGTCTTCATCGGCCCGCCCGCCTCCGCCATCGAGGCCATGGGCGACAAGATCCGCGCCAAGGACACCGTGGCCGCAGCCGGCGTTCCCGTCCTCGGCGGTTTCACCGAGAAGCCCGGGCAACCCCTGGCCGACGACGAGCTCCGGCGCGCCGCCGAGGAGACCGGCTATCCGCTGCTCATCAAGCCCTCCGCCGGGGGCGGCGGCAAGGGCATGCGGGCCGTCCACTCCCCCGACACCCTGCTCGCCGACGCCGCGGCCGCCCGCCGCGAGGCCCTGGCCTCCTTCGGCGACGCCACCCTGCTCGTGGAGAAACTGGTCCAGCGGCCGCGCCATATCGAGGTGCAGGTCATGGCCGACGGCCACGGCAACGTCCTGCACCTGGGCGAACGCGAGTGCAGCCTGCAGCGCCGCCACCAGAAGGTGGTGGAGGAGGCGCCGTCGCCGCTGCTCACCGACGCACAGCGCGCCACCATGGGCGCGGCCGCCGTGGCCGCCGCCCGCTCCTGCGGGTACGTGGGGGCCGGAACCGTGGAGTTCATCGCCGAGACCGACGGCGAAGAGGTCGCGTTCTCCTTCCTGGAGATGAACACCCGCCTGCAGGTCGAGCACCCCGTCACCGAGGAGGTCGTGGCTGTCCGCGGCGAGCGCGGCGTCGACCTGGTCGAACTCCAGGTCCGCGTGGCCGCCGGGGAGGCGCTGCCGTTCGTCCAGGACGAGGTGTCCTGGGCCGGGCACGCGGTGGAGTCGCGGATCTACGCCGAGGACGCCGACCGCGGATTCCTGCCCTCGGGCGGGCCGATCCTGGCGCTGCACGCGCCCGCGGGACCGGGCGTGCGCGTGGATTCGGGTATCGCCGAGGGCGGCGCGGTGACCTCCGACTTCGACCCCATGCTGGCCAAGGTCATCACCTGGGGCTCGGACCGGTCCGAGGCGCTGGACCGGATGGACGCGGCGCTCGGCTCCTACCTGCTGCTCGGCTGTGTCACCAATACCGCCTACCTGCGCCGGCTGCTGCGCCATCCGCGTGTGGTCGCCGGCGACCTGAGCACCGACCTCATCGCCGCCGACCCTCCCGCCCCCGCGCCCGAGGGGGTACCCGAGGAGGTGTACGCGGCCGCCGCGCTGGACCACCAGCTGGACCTCGAGGGCCCGCCGAACGCCGACCGCTTCGCCGTCCCCGACGGCTGGCGGATGGGCGGCCCCGCGTGGACCCCGTGGCGGCTGCGGGCGCCCGGGCAGGCCGCGGCCGTGGTGCGGGTGCGGCGTGACGGGGCCGCTGGCCGCTACCTGGTGGCCGTGGACGGGCAGGACCCTGCGGGAGCGGACACGCACGAACCGATGGGTGCGGACGGGCCGCAGGCGACCGGATCCGAGCCCGCCCAGGTGGCCGCCCGCGCACGGCGTTCCGCCGACGGGTCCCAGCTCACCGTCGCGTACGGCGGCCGGACCCGTACCTACGCCCGCGCCGACGACCCCGCCGCCGCGCACCGGTGGCTGGGCGTCGGCGGCGCCGCCTGGAGCCTGCACGAGGAGCCGGTGGCCGCCGCGCTGCGCGAGGACGACGCGGCCGCCGACGGGACCGTGCGCAGCCCCATGCCGGGCACGGTGCTCGACGTACCGGTCGAGGTCGGCCAGCAGGTCACCGCCGGGACCGCGCTCGCCGTGGTCGAGGCCATGAAGATGGAGCACTCCGTGCCCTCCCCGATCGACGGGACCGTCACCACCGTGTCGGTCCGGCCGGGGGCGTCGGTACCCATGGACGCCCCCCTCGTCACCGTCGAACCCCTCTCCGCGTCGGCCGAGGACCCGGCCGACGCACCTTCCACCGCCACCGAGGAGCAGCGATGAACCGCCACGAACTCTCGACCGAGCACGCCGACCTACGGGCCGCCGTGGAGACCTTCGCCCGGACCGAGGTCGCGCCGGTGATCGGCGACTTCTACGAGCGGGAGGCCTTCCCCTACGACATCGTCGCCAAGATGGGGCAGATGGGCCTGTTCGGGCTGCCGTTCCCCGAGGAGCACGGCGGCATGGGCGGCGACTACTTCGCCCTGTGCCTGGCCCTGGAGGAGCTGGCCCGGGTGGACTCCTCCGTGGCGATCACCCTCGAGGCCGGTGTTTCCCTTGGCGCAATGCCCATCCACCGGTTCGGCACCGAGGAGCAGAAGAAGACCTATCTGCCCAAGCTGACCTCGGGCGAGGCGCTGGGGGCCTTCGGCCTGACCGAGCCGGACGGCGGTTCGGACGCCGGGGGAACCAAGACCACGGCACGTCTCGAGGACGGCAAGTGGGTGATCAACGGGACGAAATCGTTCATCACCAACTCCGGCACCGACATCACCGCGCTGGTTACCGTGACCGCCGTGACCGGCAAGCGCGCGGACGGCCGCCCGGAGATCTCGTCGATCCTGGTCCCCAAGGGCACCCCCGGGTTCTCCGTGGGCCAGAAGTACTCGAAGGTCGGCTGGAACGCCTCGGACACCAACGAGCTGGTCTTCGAGGACTGCCGCGTCCCCGAGGCCAACCTCGTGGGCGAGCGCGGGCGCGGTTACGCCCAGTTCCTGCGGATCCTCGACGAGGGCCGCATCGCCATCGCGGCGCTGTCCGTGGGCCTGGCCCAGGGCTGCGTGGACGAGAGCGTCCGCTACGCCCACGAGCGGCAGGCCTTCGGCAACAGCATCGGCCAGTACCAAGCGATCCAGTTCAAGATCGCCGAGATGGAGGCCCGTACGTACGCGGCGCGCCTGGCCTACTACGACGCGGCCTCGCGAATGCTCGCCGGAGAGCCCTTCAAGAAGGAGGCGGCGATCGCCAAGCTCATCGCGTCCAACGCCGCGATGGACAACTCCCGCGACGCCACCCAGGTGTTCGGCGGCTACGGCTTCATGAACGACTACCCGGTGGGCCGCTTCTACCGCGACGCCAAGATCCTCGAGATCGGTGAGGGTACGAGCGAGGTCCAGAAGATGCTCATCGCGAGGGAGCTCGGGCTGCCCGCCTAGAACCCGTGTAACCGAACCCCATAGCCACGCGGCCCTGAGGACAACGGAGTCCCCGGGGCCGCGTTTGCTGTCCCTTCTTTAGGACCTCTCAGTTTCACCGTTGGCTTGGGGCGTTTGCCTTGGGACGTTCGGGGTTCCTTCCTTCGGTGGGGTGTCCTCCCTGGGGTGGGGTGTCCTCCTTTCCCGCCGCCCGATTGTGGCCGTCTCCGCTACGCGCCTCAAGGTCGACGCCATCGAGCGCTTCGCGCGTCAACGGCGCTCCACCTTGACCCGCTCCGCTACGACGGCAGGTTGGCGGCTATCGGGAAAGGGGGACGGGTGGTTGAGGTCCGAGCGGCCCCGGCCTCCGGCCGGGCAACCCCGGTCGGCCTGGCGGCCGGGCAACCCCGGTCGGCCTGGCGGCCGATGCCTGCCACGCCGCCAGAGCGTTTACGGGCCGGGTGTCACGGCCGGTCATTCGCCCCTGCGGACCCTGAACAGCACGGCCTGCGGCCGGGTGGGCCCCTGCGCCGGAGCACACCGGTTGAGGGTGTCGCGGCCGGTCATGGTGTGCAACGCGAACCCCCGGAAGAGGGCCGGGGAGCCAGGGCACGGGGGCGTGGGGCGGTAGGGCCTTGGCGGGCGGGGTTACCGCTCCTCAGGTGTGGGGGTGGGAGTGGGGGTTGGGTCGGGGTCCCCGTCCTGATCCTTGCCCCCACCCTTGTCGTTGTTGTTGTTCCGGTTGCGGTGAGAGGGGCGGCCCTGCCAGACGGACTGCTCCGGATTGGTCTCCCGGCGATACTTCAACCGGTTGTGATCCGAGCACAGTGGCTGAATATTGTCCGCGCTCGTGGACCCGCCGGCCGAGAAGCTCCTCT
>NZ_BAAHAR010000056.1:0-46618 GCF_054777395.1 Nocardiopsis oceani | reverse complement strand
AGGCTGATCACATCGTGGAGTTCTGGCAGGGCGGCACCACCAGCGCCACCAATATCCAGCCGCTGTGCGCGACCCATAACCAGATCAAGCACCGGTGGTCGGTACGCCAGGACCGCCGCATGTGGTCGGGCCGCAACCGAGGCCAACAGCGAGGTGGGGGTAGGGCCTCGGACCCGGATGGGGACCCAGCCCCACACCCGCACCCGTAACCGGCCACCCCCATCAAGAGCTCCCACCCGCCTGCGCCGGGTCTCTACCCCCGCATGGCCAGACCCCACCCCGCCCTCGGGGAGCCGGTCCCGGCCCCGAGCTCTCGCCACCCCGGGGGCCGTGGGTGAGACCTGGTCCTAGAAGCACGCTCACCCCTGTTTTTGCCTCCAACAGGGGGGTTCACCCACACCCAGACACCAGCCGACCCCCAAACACCAGCCTCCACCCGCCGACCGAGGTTCGCCGCACACCATGACCAGCCGCGACACCACCAGGCGTCAACGCTCCGGCGCAGGGGCAGGCATCGGCCTCCAGGCCGACCGGGGTTCGCAGTAGAGCATGACCGGCCGCGACACCCGCAACCGTCAACGCTCCGGCGGAGTGGCCATCGACGGCCGCCAGGCCGTGCTTGTGCCGTAGGGGCCCTTCGGGCCCGAAGGGCCCGCCGCCTCCCCGACCACACGCCCCCCGTTTCCTGATAGCCGCCAACCCGCCGTCGCAGCGAAGCGGGTCAAGGTGGAGCGCCAATGATGCGCGAAGCGCTCGATGGCGACGACCTTGAGGCGCGCAGCGGAGACGGCCACCATCAAGCGGCAGGAAACGGGGAAACCCGCACTCAACAGGCCACCTCCAGCATAGGAGGGCCACCCCTCAAAGCAGTTTCAACCCCACTCTTGGGCCACCACCCATCAACCCTTCACCCACCACCCATTGTCAGCAGGCACCCTCAGCAGTAGAAGGACCGCGGGAGGAACGATCCGGGACCGATCACCGGGCCGGGTTGGCCAACAACAGGTCCGCGCGCTCGCGGGGGTGCGCTCGGGCGTAGAGGACGTCCTCCTGCCGTGCCCACAGCGCGCGATAGGGGGCGTACGCCTCGGCGTCGTCGCGGCGGTCCAACCGCCGGTACCGCGTGTGCGCCGGGGCCTCCACCCACACCAGCAGGTCGAGGAGGCCGGATACGGAGGCGGCACCGGAGCCGCACCCCTCCACGAGCAGCGTCCCCTCGCGCCCGGCCAGCTCCGAGGGCAGGTCCACCCACTCCGTGGCGAAGGCGCCCCGTTCCCAGTCGTACCGTCGCCACGCGGCCGTACGGCCGTGCCTGAGCGGCTCCAGAACCCACTGCCGCAGCAGCCCGGGCACCTCGGCCAGCCCGTCCCACCCCGGGTACAGGTCCTCCATCGTCAGGACGGCCACCGGCTCGCCCCGTTCGGCCAGCGCCCGGCGCACCCGTTCGGCCACCGTGCTCTTTCCGGAACCCGAACGACCCTCCACTGCGACGATCCGCGTCAGTGGTCCGCGCCGAGGCGTGTCCAGCACGGTCCCGGCCGTCCGCTCCGCCCAACCGGGCCGGTCGGTCCTCTCACCTGGCATGCTTCGGAGCTTAGAGGCACCACAAGCCCGTGCGCGCACGGTTTTCAGCCGTGTTCAATGCTTGTAATATTCCTCGGAACAACATCCGAGCGTTGTAGCGACCGACCACAGAGGGGTAAGCGGTGACCGAGGCCGACACCGACACGACCCCGGGGTCGCAGTCAGCGCTGCGCCAGGCCAACGAGCGGCGCGTAGTCGACGTTCTGCGGCACGAGGGCACCCGGACCCAAGCAGAGCTGGTGCGCGCCACCGGGCTGTCCGCCGCCAGCGTCTCCAACATCGTCCGAGGGCTGCGGGCCGCGGGTACCGTCACGGTCCGCAACACCTCCTCCAACGGGCGCCGGGCCCGGGCGGTCAGCCTGCTGCGGCCACCGGGCGCCGTCGTGGCCGTCGACTTCACCGCCGACCACATCCGGGTGGCGGTCGGCGACAGTGACGGGAACATGGTCGCCCGCGAGGGCATCCCCTACGACGTCGCCGCGGACGCCCCGCGGGCGGTGCGCCGGGCCGCCTGGCTGGTCGAGACCCTGCTGCTGGCCGGCCGGACAGACCTGGGAACGGTGTCCATGGTCGTGGCCTCGATCCCCGGGCCGATCGACCCGGACACCGGTGCGGTCGGCGGGATCTCCTGTGTTCCCCGCTGGTCCGGTTTCCGTCCTGCGGAGGCACTCAGCCAGCGGCTCGGGTTGCCCGTGCACGCCGAGAACGACGCCAACCTGGCGGTGTTGGCCGAACGCGACCGGGGCGCTGCCCAAGGCGCCGAGCACGTCATCCACTTGGTCCTGGGTGAGGGGGTCGGTGCGGGCATCGTGTTGTCCGGACGGCTCTTCCAAGGCGCGGGCGGTACCGCGGGGGAGGTCGGGCACATCGGGCTCGACCCGCGTGGCCAGGTGTGCCGTTGCGGCAACCGCGGCTGCCTGGAGACCTTCGTCGGTACGTCGTACTTGCTGAACATGCTGCCCCGGCACGCCGACCTGGCCCAGGGGACCGAGCCGGTCGGTCTGGCCGACCTGGTCGACTCGGCGCGGGAGGGTGCCCCCGGAAGCCGTCGGATCATCGCCGAGGCGGGCACCGCACTGGGCCAGGGCACCGCCATCATGTGCAACCTGTTCAACCCCGACCGGGTCGTGGTCGGGGGCGAGCTCGCCGAGGCCGGGGACCTGCTGCTGGAACCGATGTACCGGGCCATGGAGCTGGGAACGCTGGGTAGTGCGCTGGGTCGGCTGAAGCTGATGCCGAGCGCGCTGGGCGCTGACGCAGCCCTCTACGGGGCGCTGGCGACGGCAGTTCACCGGGCCGCGTGACCTGGGCCCTGGCCGCGTGGATCGGGAAGCGCGTGTGCTGAGGTGGGGAGTGGCCTACTGAACAGCCCGAATCATGATTTTAAGACCTGAAATCAATTTCTGTGATGTTTCGGTTATGTGTTCAGTAGTTGACGGCAAGCCCGCGGCGGCGCTTGACTGCACAGCACCATCCGCGGGATCCCCCGCCCACCTCCCCACCCCGTTACGAGAGAGGCACCGGCGTTGAACACGAAACGCTCAGCCACACGACGCTCAGTCACCGGCGGTATCGCTGCGGTGACCGCGGCACTGGCCCTTGCCGCCACTGGCTGCGACGCCATCACCTCCGGCGGCGACGACGCCGGGGGTGAGACCCACACCCTGGAGGAAGGCTTCCACGTCGGACTGCTCCTGCCCGACCTGTACACCGCCCGGTACGAAGCCTTCGACTACCCGTTCTTCGAGGCGGCGCTTGAGGAGCAGTGCCCCAACTGCGAGCTGTCCTACGCCAACGCCGACGGTGAAGTCGACGAACAGCAGACCCAGGCGCAGGCGATGCTCACCGACGAGGTCGACATCCTCGTCCTGGACGCCGTTGACGCGGCCGCCTCCTCGGGCACCGTGAACGAGGCCAAGAACCAGGGCGTGCCCGTGATCGCCTACGACCGTCTGGCCGAAGGCGGCGTCGACTCCTACATCTCCTTCGACAACCACCGCGTGGGACAGGTCCAGGCCGAGTCCCTGCTGGAGGCGCTGGAGATCAACGGTGAAGCGGGTGACGGGGAGATCGTCATGGTCAACGGTTCCCCCACCGACCCCAACGCCGCCGACTTCAAGGCCGGTGCGCACGAGATCCTCGACGGCCAGATCGACGTCGGCCAGGAGTACGACACCCCGGACTGGTCGCCGGAGGAGGCCACCACCCAGATGGAGGCCGCCATCACCGCCATGGGGGTGGACGAGATCGTCGGCGTCTACGCCGCCAACGACGGCATGGCCTCCGGTGTCATCGCCGCCCTGCGCAGCGCCGGCGTCAGCGTCGACGACCTGCCCCCGGTCACCGGCCAGGACGCGGAGCTGGCCGGGATCCAGCGCATCATCTCCGGTGAGCAGTACATGACCGTGTACAAGGAGATCCAGCCCCAGGCCGAGCTGGCCGCAGCCATGTCGATCGCGCTGGCCACCGGCGAGGAGCTGGAGGCCGGTGAACACACCGTGACCGAGATGGAGGACGGCGCCGGCGAGACCGTCGAGGCGCATCTCCTCGAGCCGGTCGCGGTCACCGAGGAGAACATCGGTGACACGGTCGTCTCGGACGGCTTCTACACCATCGAGGAGATCTGCACGGACGACTACGCAGACACCGACTTCTGCCAGGACGCGTAGGCACTCCGATTCGTCCGCGGGGCGGGGGCTCCCCCTCATCCGGAGGGAGGCCGCCCGCCCCGCGGCGAACGCGAGGAGAGGGAAGACCGCAGCACATGAGTACACCCGTCCTGGAACTGTCCGGGATCTCCAAGACCTTCGGGGCCGTGCGGGCCCTCGACGAGGTCGACTTCCACGTCGACGCGGGCGAGGTCGTCGCCCTGCTCGGCGACAACGGCGCCGGTAAGTCCACCCTGGTGAAGGTCATCGCCGGGGCGCACGCCGCCGACAGCGGCGGAGCCATCCACTGGGACGACCAGACCGTCACCATCAACGCCCCCGCCGACGCCCAGCGGTTGGGAATCGCCACGATCTACCAGGACCTCGCCCTCTGCGACAACCTGGACATCGTCGGCAACCTCTTCCTTGGCACTGAACGGCTGCACTTTCCCGGGACGCTCGACGAGGTCGAGATGGAGCGCCGCTCCTGGGAGCTCCTGGACTCCCTGTCGGTCAGCATCCCCGACCTCCGGGTGCCCGTGGCCTCCCTCTCCGGTGGACAGCGCCAGATCGTGGCGATCGCCCGCGCCCTGCTGGGCGAACCGCGCGTCGTGCTGCTCGACGAGCCCACCGCCGCTCTCGGGGTGGCCCAGACCGCGCAGGTCCTCGACCTCATCGAACGCCTGCGCGACCAAGGCCTGGGGGTGGTGCTCATCAGCCACAACATGGCCGATGTGCGCGCGGTCGCCGACCGGGTCTCGGTTCTGCGCCTGGGCCGGAACGCGGGTGAATTCGACGTGGCCAACACCAGTTACGAGGAGATCGTGGCCGCCATCACCGGGGCCTCGGACAACCCCGTCACCCGCCGCTCCACCCGTGGTGGCGAGGAGCCCCTTGCTTCGGAGGACAAGCGATGAGTCAGCAGACCCCGGTCACAGACGAATCGGGCCAGGACGCCGGGGCGTCGGACGGAGCCCGCCGCGACCCGAGGCTGCTTTCGGTGGCCGCCACCCCCAGCGGCTGGTGGACCGCCATCAAGCGCAACGTGCGCGCGGGGGAGCTCGGTGCGGCGCCCGTCGTCATCGGACTGATCCTCATCGCGATCGTCTTCCAGTCACTCAACGACCGCTTCCTGTCCCCGCAGAACCTGTCCAACCTCACCGTGCAGATCGCCGCGATCGGTCTGATGACCACCGGCGTCATCATGGTCCTGCTGCTCGGCGAGATCGACCTGTCCATCGGCTCGGTTGCGGGTCTGGCCGCCGGATTCCTGGCCGTGGTGGTGATGCGGCACGGCTGGCCGGAGTGGGCGGGCATCCTCGCCACCCTGGCAGTGGGCCTCCTTGTCGGCCTCGTCCACGGCGTCATCTTCGCCAAGATCGGCGTGCCGGCCTTCGTGGTGACACTCGCCGGACTCCTGGGATGGCAGGGACTGCACCTGTTCCTGATGGCGCCCGACGGCACCATCAACACCCGGTCCGACGGGCTCATCGCCGCGCTGACCCAGACCTACTTCGTGCCGTGGATCGGCTGGACGATAGTGGTCCTCACGCTCGTCCTCTACCTGGCCTCGGGCCTGACGGTGGAGCGTCGGCGCCGCCTGACGCAACTGTCCTACAAACCGCTCTCCGAGGTGCTGCTGCGCACCGGACTGCTGGCCCTGCCCTTGGTGGCGGGTGTGTGGATCGTCAACCAGCACAACGGTGTCTCCCTGGCCTTCCTGATCTTCGTGGGCGCGGTGGTCATCCTGGACCTCGTGCTGCGAAAGACCCGCTACGGGCGCATGGTCTACGCGGTGGGCGGCAACGCCGAGGCCGCGCGCAGGGCCGGTATCAACGTCGTCCTGATCCGTGTGTCGGTCTTCGGGATCGCCTCCACGCTCGCCGCCCTCGGCGGGATCATGCTGGTCTCCCGCAACATCGCGGCGAGCACGACCACCGGTGGCGGCCAGGAACTCATGTTGGCCATCGCGGCGGCGGTGATCGGCGGCACCAGCCTGTTCGGCGGCCGGGGCAACGCCTACTCCGCCCTGCTCGGCGGACTGGTGCTGGGCGCTATCACTTCCGGGCTCCTGCTGCTGCCCAACGTGGACACCTCGGTGCGCTTCATGATCACCGCCGCGGTCCTGCTGATCGCCGTCATCCTCGACGCGATCTCCCGGCGGGGCCGCAAGACCCACGCGAGAGGCGGCGCCTAGGGCTCCTAGGCTCCCGAGCCACTCCCGGAGGAGAACGGCGGCTCGTGCCGCCGTAGAGCCCGGGCCGGTCACCACTCCCACCGGCCCGGGCTCCTTCGTGCTCTGGCGCATCCGTGTGATCTGCCCCTCATCTGGCCGCCCCGGGGTGACTGTGCACCTGCGCCGGGGCCGCCCCGAAACCCGTTCCGGGCCGCACACGGTTCTGCCGCCGCGCCGGCACCGCGCCCGAACCCGTGCTCACCGGCCTCACCTGGCCGGACGCTGCCAAGGACTGCGGCATGGGTGATTGAGGGCCGACCGATCGCTGTGACCTGGCGCACCCGCGGCCCCAAGTCCCTTGGTCCCGTGCCGTCAGGGGAGAAAGTCCCGAGGTCAGAGGCGGATTCGGCGCCTGTCTGAGCGCTGCTAGTTTCGCCGCGTCAAGCCACCCAGCACCCGTGGCGCCGCGGCTCACGGGTGCGCACACAGGAGAGTCATGCGCAACATCCTCGTCGTCGGTGCCGGACAGTCCGGGCTCCAGCTCGCCCTCGGCCTGCTCTCGGAGGACTACGACGTCACCCTGGTCAACCCGCAGGGGCCTGAGGAGATCCGAGCCGGCCGGGTCCAGTCCACCCAGTGCCTGTTCGGGCCGGCACTGCGCCGCGAACGCCGCCACGGCTTGGCCTTCTGGGACGACCGCGCCCCCGAGATCACCGGGGTGGGAGTACGGGTCGCCGACCGGTCCGGGGGAGCCGTCCCGGAGGCGGACTGGGTCGGTCGGCTGGAGGAGCCCGCTCAGTCGGTGGACCAGCGCCTGAAGCTGGCCGCCTGGATGGAGCTGTTCGCCCAAGGCGGCGGCCGGGTCGTCCGCCAGAGGGTCGGCCGCGAAGCACTGGGGCGGTTCGCCGCCGAACACGACCTCGCCGTCGTGGCTGCGGGCCGGGGGGAACTGGCTGAGCTCTTCCCCCGCGACGCCCGCAGATCGCTCTTCAAAGTGCCCCAGCGCGCCCTGTCGCTGGCCTACGTCACCGGGGGCGAGTCGCACCCCAGAGGTGGTGTCCTGAGCCGTACGGCGGTGCCTGGGGCCGGTGAGCTCGTCACCCTGCCCACCCTCTCCCTCGCGGGTGTCTGCGAGGCCGTCATGGTCGAGGCCGTGCCCGGTGGCCCCCTCGACCGTCCCCTGGACGAGGGGGCCACGGGGGAGGACGCCTTGGCGGGGTTGCTCGACGTCATGCGGAGCCACGCCCCCTGGGAGTACGAGCGCCTCACCCGCGCCCGCCTGGCCGACCCGATGGCCGCACTGCGCGGCGGCTACACGCCAGCGGTGCGCGAACCGGTAGCCCGCCTCGCGGACGGTACCCCCGTGCTCGGTATGGCCGATTCCGTGGTCAGCAACGACCCGATCACCGCCCAGGGCGCGAACATGGCATCCCTGTGCGCGGAGGTCTACCGCCGCGCGATCGTCGACCACGGCACGCGCCCCTTCGACGAGCCGTTCATGCGCGCGGCGTTCAGCGACTACTGGCGCCGCGCCCGTCAGGTGACCGCCTGGAGCAGGGTCATGCTGTCCGGCCCGCACCACGTGTGGGAGCTGTACCGGCTGGCCGACCGGCACCAGCCCACCGCGGACCGGTTCGCCAACTCGTTCAGCGAGCCCACGGGGCTCATCGACTGGTTCCTCCACCCGGAGCGCGCGATGGCGTACGCGGACTCGGTGCGGAGCGCCGAACCCGCACGCTCATCCCATGTCCCTATCTCCTAATCCCGATCGGGCAGCAGGAGATATAGCGTCGGTCCCCTCATGTTCGCTGACCTCCTCACACCCACCGCCCACGGCCTGTTCGGCGAGATCGACGCCTGGGTCTTCCTCCTCGTGGCGGCGGCCGCGGTACTCGCCGGGGCCGCCGTCCAGAGCATGGTCGGCCTCGGTCTCGGACTGGTCGCCGCCCCGGTTATCTCCTTCCTCGACCCCACACTCATGCCCGGGTCCCTGCTCATCACCGTGATCATCCTCCCGGTGCTCACGCTCCTCCAAGAGTGGCGGCACGTGGACTGGTACGGCATGGCCTGGGGGCTGCCCGCGCGCGTGCCCGGCACCCTTGCGGGGGTGTGGGTCGTGGCCGTGCTCGAACCCCGCGCCCTGGCCGCGGTGGTCGGGGTCATGGTGCTCGTGGCCGTCATCCTGACGGTGTGGGCCTTCCGGGTCCGCATCAGCCCGCTCTCCTTGGTCACGGCGGGCACCCTGTCCGGCTTCGCGGGTACCGCCACGTCGGTGGGCGGGCCGCCCATGGCCTTGCTCTACCAGCGCGAACGTCCGGAGCGCGTGCGCGCCACCCTGGCCGCGTTCTTCCTGTTCGGCGGCGCGATCTCCCTGATCGGCCTCGGGGTCGGCGGGCAGATCGACGGCCGCACGGCCGCCGCCGGCATCGCCGCCATCCCCTTCGTCGGCCTCGGATTCCTCCTCGGCAACGGGCTCCGCCGCTGGGTCGACCCCGGGAAACTGCGCGTCGGTCTGCTGGGCGTGGTGACCGTCTCCGCGATCGGCCTTCTCGCACAGGCCGTGTTCGGATAGCGTCGCAGCCGGGCAGCCAGCGGTAACCGCGCTGTCAAAAGCGAGTAACCTACGCCGAAAACCGTTTGGGTCGATGCCGTGCGGCGGCACCGTCCCGATGGGGAACACGCGTCATCTCCCGAGGCGGCGTCGAATCCGTAACCTCGGGGGTTGCTGGGTATGACCCGTGGGCGAACGCCCATAAACTCGGTTGGGCATACCTGCCGGTAACCGACACCGGCCCACGTCAGGGGCCGGGCACGGCAAACGTAAGCGGACACGCTGGACGAGGGGACTGACGAGACAGTGGCACTGTTCGAGTCGATACACAATCCGGAAGCGCTCAAGAAGCTCCCGGCCGACCAGCTCCCTGCGCTGGCCCAGGAGATCAGGGACTTCCTGGTCGACTCCTGCTCCCAGACCGGTGGGCATCTCGGCCCCAGCCTCGGCGTCGTCGAGTTGAGCATCGCACTGCACAGGGTCTTCGACTCACCCAAGGACCCCATCCTCTTCGACACCGGTCACCAGGCCTATGCCCACAAGGTGCTCACCGGCCGCCACGACTTCACCAACCTCAAGTCCGAGGGCGGCCTGTCCGGCTACCCCTCCAGGTCCGAGTCCGAGCACGACTTCATCGAGAACTCCCACGCCTCCACCTCGCTGTCCTACGCCGACGGTATGGCCAAGGCCAACGAGGTCCAGGGCCGCACCGACCGGACCGTCGTCGCTGTCATCGGCGACGGGGCCCTCACCGGCGGCATGTCCTGGGAGGCCCTCAACAACATCGCCGAGAAGAAGAACCGGCGCCTGGTCATCGTGGTCAACGACAACGGCCGCTCCTACTCGCCCACCAGGGGCGGTCTGGCCGACCACCTGGCCTCGCTGCGCATGAACCCCGGCTATGAGCAGGCCCTCGACCTGGCCAAGACCACCCTCAACCGCACCCCGGTGGTCGGACAGCCCCTCTACGAGGCGCTGCACGGCCTCAAGAAGGGCGTGAAGGACGCCATCCAGCCGCAGATGATGTTCGAGGACCTCGGCCTGAAGTACCTCGGTCCCATCGACGGGCACGACGAGGCCGCCGTGGAGACGGCGCTGCGCCGCGCACGGGACTTCGGCGGACCGGCGATCGTCCACGTCATCACGCAGAAGGGCAAGGGCTACGCCCCGGCGGAGAACCACGACGAGGATCAGTTCCACGCCCCCGGTCCCTTCGACGTCGACACCGGCAAGGCCAAGGCCGGACCCAAGGTCGAGAAGTGGACCTCGGTCTTCGCCGACACCATGGTCGAGCTCGGCGGGGAGCGCTCGGACATCGTCGGGATCACCGCCGCGATGCTCCACCCCACCGGCCTCAACAAGTTCGCCGACGCCTACCCGGACCGGACCTTCGACGTCGGTATCGCGGAGCAGCACGCCGCCACGTCCGCCACCGGCATGGCGATGAACGGCCTGCACCCGGTGATCGCGGTCTACGCGACCTTCCTCAACCGCTGTTTCGACCAGGTGCTCATGGACGCCGCCCTGCACCGCCAGGGCGTCACCTTCTGCCTGGACCGCGCCGGAGTCACCGGAAACGACGGTGCCAGCCACAACGGCATGTGGGACATGTCCATCCTCCAGGTGGTCCCCGGCCTGAGCCTGGCCGCCCCGCGCGACGCCGCACGCCTGCGCGCCCTTCTGCGCGAGGCCGTGGCCGTCGACGACGCGCCCACCGTCGTGCGCTACCCCAAGGGCGCGGTCGCCGAAGAGCTGCCCGAGATCGGCAAGGTCGGCTCCATGGACCTGCTGCGCCGTGCCGCCGACGGCGGTCACGGCAAGGACCTGCTCATCGTGGGTGCGGGCACTATGGCCCAGGTCGCCTGCGAGGTCGCCGACCGCATGGCGGACCAGGGCATCGGTGTCTCGGTTGTCGACCCCCGTTGGGTCAAGCCCTTGGACGAGGCCCTGGTGGCCGAGGCCGCGGAGTACTCGGTGGTCGCGGTCGTGGAGGACAACGGCCGTACCGGTGCCGTCGGCGACGCCGTGGCCCGCCTGCTGCGCGACCACGACGTGGACGTGCCCGTGCGCACCTTCGGTATTGAGCAGGAGTTCCTGGACCACGCCAAACGCGACCAGATCCTTCAGGAACAGGGACTGACCCCGCAGGAGCTGTCCCGCAAGCTCACCGAGACCGTGTCCCGCCGGGGCGAGGGCGCCAGGACCGCGTCCGAGCTGGCCGACGAGAAGGCCTGAAGGCCCTGTTGAGGCCCGGCCGAGGCCGGAACGCGCGATCCACAGGTCCCACTGGCAGCATCGGAACCTCGTCCGGTGCTGCCAGAATGGGGCCATGGCCACTCCTGCACCCGACCACCAGAGCCCCGAGCAGCCCCGCCCGGACGACGGGGACCCGCTTCGGGTGGCCGTGATCGGATCCGGTCCCGCCGGGGTCTACGCCGCGGACGCGTTGACCAGGCAGCGGCGCGTGCCGGTCCGTGTGGACGTCCTCGACCGCCTGCCCACGCCCTACGGCCTGGTCCGCTACGGCGTAGCGCCGGACCACACCAAGATCAAGGGTGTGGCTCGCGCCCTGCGCGGGGTTCTGGAACACCCCGACGTGCGTTTCGTCGGCGGGGTCGAGTTCGGCACCGACCTCACCCGCGCCGACCTGGCCCGTTCCCACCACGCCGTCGTCTACGCCACGGGTGCCAGCGTCGACCGGCGGATGGGCGTGCCCGGTGAGGACCTGCCGGGCAGCGTCGCCGCCACCGACTTCGTGAACTGGTACTGCGGCCATCCCGACAGCGAGATGGAACGGTTCGTGCTGGACACGGAGGAGGTCGTGGTGGTGGGGGCGGGCAACGTCGCCATCGACGTCGCCCGGATCCTGGTCAAGACCGCCGACGAGCTCCGCCACACCGACATCCCCCAGGCTGCCCTGGAGGTGCTCGCCGCCAGCAGGGTGCGCACCGTGCACGTCCTGGCCCGCCGCGGCCCCCTCCAGGCCAAGTTCACCGCCCCCGAGCTGCGCGACCTCCTGGCGCTGCCCGGGGTGGACGTGGTGGTGCGCCCGGAGCAGGTGGACATCGACCCCACCGAGGTCGGCACCGACCAACCCGAACTGCGCCGGGTCGCCCGGGCCGCACGCACCAACCTCAAGCTCCTGCGCGAGCAGGCCGATCGGCCTCCCCAAGGCCGTCCCCGCCGCCTGGAGATCCACTTCTGGAGCCGCCCTGCGGAGATCCTCGGTACTGAGCGGGTGGACGGCCTACGCGTCGAGCACACGCGCCTGGACGGTGAGGAGCGTTTGGTGGGCACCGGTGAGCACAGCGTCCTGGACGCCGGGATGGTGTTGCGGTCGGTCGGCTACGCCGGTGTGCCCCTCACGGGAGTGCCCTTCGACGATGCCGGGCGCACGGTGCCGCACGACCTGGGCCGTGTCCTGGACACCGACGGCCGTGTCGTGCGCGGCGACTACGTGGCCGGGTGGATCAAACGGGGCGCCACGGGGGTGATCGGCACGAACAAGTCCGACGCTGCCGGTACCGTCCGCTCCCTGCTCGAGGATGCCGAGGACCTGCGCGGGTCGCTTCCGGAACCGGTTGACCTGGCGGAGGTCCTGGACAAGCGGGGACTCGCCTACAGCGACTACGACGACTGGCTGCGTATCGACAACGCCGAGGCCAGCCACGCCGCCGAGCTGGACCGGGGCGAGCGGGTCAAGCTGCACGGGTGGGGCGCCTACCGCAGGGTCCTCGGGGAGCGGTGACCTGTCGGACCATCGGCCGGCACGTCCGCGGATACGGGGTCAGGCCACGTCGGGTTCGTCGGCCGCATAGGTGTTGCAGTCGCCCACGGTCTCGCTCGACCACCCCGACTCCAGCCAGAGTGCGCGGTTGGCCGCGCTGCCGTGCGTCTCCAGGTCACCGTCGCCGTTGAAGTGCTGGTTGACCACGTCCAGGGCGTCACTGTCGGGGTCGGTGAGGCCGCGCAGGCCCACACCGGCCATGCATTCCGCCTGGAGTTCGGTCCGGCGCAGCGTGTCCAATTCGTCGGCCTCGGTGCCCGCGGTCCGGCGCAGGTCGTGGGAGACGCTCAGGATCCCCGTCGCGTACTGGACGTGGTGTGCGTACTCGTGCCCCATCAGCGCGAGCCACACGTGCTCCTGGTGGTCCGCCGGGACCTGGGCCCCGACCTCGCGCACGTTCGGGAGCACCACGGTGATCTGGCTCCGGTCGCTCTCGTAGTAGGCCAGTGTGAAGGCGTCCTCGGTGTCGGTGTCGAGGGAATCGTCGGTGACGGTGATGTCGGGCAGTTCGGGGACCAGGCCGAGCTCGGCCATGACCGGGGCCCAGAGTTCGTCCAGGCAGTTGCCCGCCTCATCGGCGAACCCCTCCCACGACTCGTCCGAGGCCAGGTCGAGTGCGGGCAAGTCGCAGTCGACCGGTTCCGGCACGGCGACGCCGTACACGGGGTGATCGACCAGATCCACGTCCACGGGGTCGGGCTGGACGTACAGGTCGCTGTCGTAGTAGACGGACACGTCCGTGCCGCCGGTCTCGGGTTCCTCCTGCGGAGTGGTGGCCACGATGGCCACGCTGGCGATCAGCGCTACCAGGGCCACCGAGGCGGCGACGAACGCCCAAGCGATGACGGCCGGACCGCGGTCGCGCCGGGGTCGCGGGGGCGGTCGGCCATGGGAGGGCCCCCAGTGCTGGTACTGGGCCCACGGGTGCGGCCCCCTCTGCTGCTGCCACGGTTGGTGCTGTGCCCCCTGGTGCGGCCACTGCTGCGCCCCCCACTGCCAGTTCTGGAACCCGGCCTGGGGAGGCTGGGGCTGGGCGTGTGCGGGCGGAGCATGTGGCGGCAGAGGTCGGGCCTGCGTCTGCTGGGCTTGCTGGGGCTGTGTTTGCGAGGGCGGCCCGGGGTTCGGCCAGTGCTGGCCTTGACCCTGGCCCGGTTGGGCCGGTCCGCGCTCGGGCGGTGGGGGAGTGTTCTCCCCGGGCTCTTCAGCGCCGGTTCGGTTCTCCACGGGTCGTCCTCGTCGTCGCGCCAACACGGGCAGGGCATATCCGGTTCGTCACTACGAAACGGGCAAGTGCCGCAGACCTCCAGTATGGGGCTTAAACGGTCATTCTGCTGCGAGGCTGTCCCCGCGTTATGAGTCCCGCGCCCCGTGCGGAGGGAAATACCGCACCCCGAGGTCCCTTGCCATGTTCTGAAGCTCGGACTCGAAGAGTGGTTCCATGTCGCGCACCACGAAGTTCAGGTGTTGGAACACCTCCATGCACACCACGCCGTACAGCCGCACCCAGCACGTGGTGAGCACCATCGCGGCGCCTTCGGGGATGTCGGGTGAGGAGAAGCCCACGGTGTCGGCGAAGGAGCGCAGCTCCGTGCGCAGTTCGGGTGCGAGGTCCTCGTCGGCGGGCACGCTGAAGCGCTCCTCGGACACCAGGCGGTCGAAGAGCGTGAAGAACGTGGAGCCGAACTTGCGCCCGGCTTCCAGGGCGACGGTGATGTCGGTGTGGGGGTCGATCCGGGTGCGTGGGCCGAACATCACCGAGAACTCCGTCTGGTGGGTGATGGCCCAGGTCCGGAAGGCGCGCAACGAGGTGAGGATGCGCCCGTCGGTGTCCTCGGCGGGCATGCTGGCATCGGCCGCGGCCACCGCGTCGGCCAGCTCCTCGTACATGTCCGCCGTGATCGCCACCAGCAGCGCGTCGATCCCCGGCACGTACCGGTAGAGGCCCGGGGCGGTCATGCCCATCTCCCGAGCGATCGCGCGAAGGGAGACCCCGGCGACCCCGAACTCCACGAGGTGCTTGCGGGCGATCTCCTTGATCTCGGTGAGTGTGGCTTCACGCACACGTTCACGGCGGCTCAGGGTGCCCCCGGTCCGGTGGTCGCTTGTGACCGGCGGTTTCGTCATCTGTTGCGGTACACCCCGTCTCGCGCGCCAGGGTCGCGGCGCTGTGGTTCTCTTCGGCGATATTGACATCGTAATGCCCGCACGCTTTAGTGAACACCGTTAGCAAACACTGTTCACGTTCATGACGACTGTTCGCGCGAAAGGGCGGCCCATGCCGACACACACGGGGATCTTCGGCCGACTGGGGCTCGGCGCCCACCGGGGCAGATGGTGGGTCCTGGCACTGACCGGGCTCTTCACCGCCTTCTCCGTGGTGTGGGGCCTCGGAGTCTTCAACGACGTCAGCGAGAGCGGCTTCGAGGACCCCGGCTCCGAGTCGTCCCAGGCCATGGACGTCCTCCAAGACGAGCTCGGCCACGACGACATCGACATCATCGCCGTCTACCGCAGTGACGAGATGCAGGTGGACAACCCGACCTTCGCGGCGGCGGTGCAGCGGATGGCCGACGACCTGCCCGAGGACGTCATCGCTGGGTACGACCTCTACCTCGACGAGGAGCTCGACGACATCGAGCGGGGCATGCTCGTCTCCGAGGACATGCACGCCACCTACATGCCGGTCACCCTCACCGGACAGTCGCACGAGGAGCGCCTGCACCAGTTCGAGGCGGCCTCCGAGGCGCTGGAGTCCGGCCCCCTGGAGAGCCACCTGGGCGGACCGATCGCGGTGGAGCACGAGCTCTCCGAGACCGCGGAGACCGACATCATCCGGGCCGAACTCATCACCCTGCCGCTCCTCCTGCTCCTCCTCGTCGTGATCTTCGGTGGCCTGATCGCCGGCCTCGTCCCTCTCGCGGTGGGCGCACTGGCGATCCTCGGCTCCCTCACCGTGCTGCGCGCCCTCACCTACGTGACCGAGGTGTCGGTGTTCGCCATCAACGTGGCGACCCTCCTCGGCCTCGGTCTGGCGATCGACTACGGGCTGTTCATGGTCAGCCGCTTCCGTGAGGAGCTCAACAAGGGCCGCTCGGTACCGGACGCGGTCCGCCGCACGGTCGACACCGCCGGGCGCACCGTCGCCTTCTCCGGCGTCATCGTGGGTATCGCCTTCGCGGGTCTGCTGTTCTTCCCCCAGCCCATCCTGCAGTCCATCGGTTGGGGCGGCATCGCAGTGGTGGCCTTCGACCTCCTCGCCGCACTGGTCTTCCTGCCCGCGCTGATGTCCGTGGTCGGCCACCGGATCGACAAGCTCAAGCTGCCGCTGCCCCGTCGGACCGTCACCGGGGTGATCGACGAGAACGCCGGTGCCTGGGCCCGCCTGGCCCGGACGGTGATGCGCGGGCCAGCCGTGTCGCTGGTCGCGGTGGGATGCGTCCTGGCCGCCTTCACGTCCGGTCTCGCCTCTACCGAACTCGGCGCCACTGATCAGCGCTACCTGCCCGCCGAAGCCGACAGCCGGATCGGTACCGATGCCATGGGTGACGACTTCCCGGCCGGCGAGGTCGGGCGCCTCCACGTGGCGGTGGTGGGCGACAGCCCGGAGGACGAGCTCGACGAGTACGTCGAACGCCTCGACGCGCTGCCCGGCGCGCTCCGGACCACGATCCACCGCACAGGAGACGGCGTTGCGCACATCGAGGTTGCCTATCAGGGCGCCACCGATGACCCGGAGGTCTCCGACCTGGTCCACGACGTGCGCGCCGAGGCCGGGCCGGACGGCTCGGAGGAGGTCCTGGTGGGCGGTGTGGCCGCCATGCAGCTGGACAACCTGGACGCCATCGTCGCGGAGTCACCCAAGACGATCACCTTCATCATCGCCTCCACGCTGCTGCTCCTCTTCCTCGCCTTCGGCTCCGTCATCCTGCCGATCAAGGCGGTCCTGATGGGTGCGCTCTCCCTGGGTGCGTCCCTGGGTGTGGTGATCTGGGGGTTCCAGGAGGGCTTTTTCGGGGGACTGCTCGGCTTCGAGGCGGTCGGCACCATCGACCCCACCTACCTGGTCCTCATCATGATCGTGTCCTTCGGCCTGGCGATGGACTACGAGCTGTTCCTGCTCAGCCGGGTCCGGGAGGAATACCTGCGCAGCGGCGACAACGCCCGTTCGGTGGCCCTGGGGTTGCAGCGCACGGGGCAGATCATCACCAGCGCCGCCCTGCTGCTGGGCGTGGTGCTCCTGGCGATGGGCACCTCAGGCCTGCTCTTCCTGAAGATCATCGGGGTCGGCCTCGCACTCGCGGTACTCGTGGACGCCACCTTGGTCCGGGCGATCATGGTGCCCGCCTCCATGCGCCTGCTCGGCGACTGGAACTGGTGGCTGCCGCGCCCGCTGCGCTGGCTGCACGAACGGATCGGCATCTCCGAGGGCGGCGACGAGGAGGACGAGTCGCTCCCCGCCGCACGGGAGAAGAGCGGGAAGGAACGGGAGAGGGTGCCCGCGGGCGTCTGACCGCCCCCGCTCACGGAACCCCGCTTCCCACGGCCCCGCCCGGCAAGACGCCGGGCGGGGCCTTCGCATGTGATAGGCGCCATGGATAATACACTTGATTGACCGTAGGTTGGGCATACTATATTTCAGGACTACAGGTCAGAGAACGGTGCACCTGCCCCGGCGCCACACGCACCCAGGAGACCCCATGTCCGCCGCACCCACCACGAGTTCGCCACCGAGCCCCGAAGCTCCCGAACCACCCCGGCCGCCGCTCATCGCCCGGCTGGGCCGAGGCGTAGCACGGCGCCCCGGCCGAGTCCTCCTCACCGCCGTCATCGTCTGCCTGGCCGCGCTCGTCCTGGCCTCCGGCACTCTCGACCGGCTCATGCTCAGCCGTTTCGAAAGCCCCGGTTCGGAGTCCATCGAGGTCGAGCAGGCCCTGGAAGAGCAGTTCGGTACCGGAAAGCACCACTTCCTGCTGCTGGTCACCGCCGAACAGGGCACCGTGGACGACCCCGAGGTGGTGGCGGCCGCCACAGACCTGGAACAGGAGATGGCCGCCCAGGAGGGCGTCGCCGAGACCGCCTCCTACTGGTCACGCGGCGGTTCACCGTCCCTGCGCTCCGACGACGCCACCCAAGCCCTCGTCACCGTGCGGATGGCGGGCGACGTCACCGAAGCCCGCGCCGCCCTCGCCGACATCTCACCGGAGTTCACGCGCGAGGACGAGCTGATCAGGGTGGAGGTCGGTGGCGGCGACGAGATCTTCCGTCAAGCCGCTGCCCAGGCCCAAAGCGACTTCGTCCGAGCCGAGATCATCATCCTGCCGCTGGTCTTCGCCCTGCTCCTGCTGCTCTACCGCAGGGCCTCGATCGCCGGACTCACCCTGGCCATGGGTGTGTACTCGGTGATCACGACGCTGGCCCTCCTCCGCGGTGCCGCCGCACTGGCCGAGGTGTCCACCTTCGCCGCCAACCTGACCCTGGTCATGGGTATCGGGCTGGGGGTCGACTACAGCCTGTTCGTGATCAACCGCTTCCGCGAGGAACTGGCCCGGGGGCACACCGTGCCGGAGGCGGTGCAGCTCTCGGTGACCAGGGCTGGGCGCACGGTGGTCTTCAGCGGACTCACCGTGGCCGTCTCCCTCTCCTGCCTGATGCTCTTCCCCTTCCCCTTCCTGCGGTCCTTCGCCTACGCGGGGGTGGGCGTGGTCCTGACGGCCATGATCGCAGCCCTGGTGATCCTGCCGGCGGCGCTGGCCAAGGTGGGACACCGGGTCCAGCCCCGCCGCGAACCCCGCGCCGACCGCGGTTGGTGGCACGCCACCTCGCTACGGATGATGCGCCGCCCCCTGCTTTTCGGCCTGCCCGCCCTCGGCCTGGTCCTGCTGCTCGCCTCCCCGGCGCTCGGGCTCAACTTCGGCCTCCCCGGCGCTCGGGCTCAACTTCGGCCTGCCCGACGCGCGTGTCCTGCCCGAGGGGCACTCCAGCCGCGACGTACAGGAACAGATCGAGGCCGGCTTCGCCCAGGAGGAGATGGACGCCGTCCACGTCCTGGTGGACCTGCCCGCGGCCGAGTCCGAGCAGATCGACCCGTACGCGAGGGACCTGTCCCAGGTGGACGGGGTGAGCCAGGTCGACGCGCTCACCGGGACCTACCAGGACGGACAGCACACCATCGAGCCCGGTGCCGCCGCCGAGGAGCGCTTCGCCTCCGACGACGCGGCCTGGTTGTCGGTGGTGCCCTCCGTCGAGGCGCTGGACGACGCCTCCGGGCTCATCGACCGCATCCGGGACGTCCCCGCGCCCGCGGCCACCGAGATCGGCGGTTACCCGGCCGACCTCACCGACTTCAGCGATGCGCTGCTGGACCGGGTCCCGCTGGTGTTCGGCATGATCCTGCTGGTCACGTTCGTCCTGCTGTTCCTGATGACCGGGAGCCTCCTGCTGCCGCTCAAGGCGGTCGTGCTCAACGTCCTCAGCCTGGCGGTGATGTTCGGGGTGATCGTGTGGATCTTCCAGGAGGGCAACCTGTCCGGCCTCCTGGGCATCACCGCCGACGGGACCTTGGAGGTGACCTTCCCGATCCTGATGTTCTGTGTCGCCTTCGGCCTGTCCATGGACTACGAGGTGTTCATGCTGTCCCGGATCAAGGAGGAGTACGACCTCACCGGCGACACCACCTCGGCGGTGGCCGCGGGGCTCCAGCGCAGCGGCCCGCTGGTGACCGCGGCCGCCGTGGTACTGGCCGCCTCCTTCGCTGTCTACGCGACCTCCAGCGTGTTCTACCTGATCATGCTGGCCCTGGGCATGGCAGCGGTGATCCTGGTCGACGCCACGCTGATCCGAGGGGTGCTGGTGCCGGTGTCCATACGCCTGGCGGGAGGGGCCAACTGGTGGGCGCCCCGCCCGCTGCGTCGCCTGCACGAGCGGCTCGGGCTCGCCCACTGACCTACTCGGTCTTCGTGACCCGGGGGTGCTGGCCGATGAGCCGCCCGGACAGCTCGTGCAGCGTGTTGCGCTCATCCTCGGAGATGCCCGCGAAGAACTCCCGCTCGGTCCGCTCCACCGCCGCGCGGGCCTCGGCCAGCGCCTCCTTGGCCCGCGCGGTGGGGGTGACGATGTACCGCCGCCGGTCGTGGGGGTTGCGCACCCGCTCCACCAGCCCCAACCGCTCCAGCTCGTCCACGACCCCCACCATGACGTTGGGGTCGATCCCGAGCGTGCGACTGAGTTCCCGCTGCGAGGGCTCGGCCATCGTGGCGGCGGTGGCCAGTACGTGGAACTGCCGCGCGTTGACGTCCATGGGCTCGAACACCGAGGCCGTGGTCGCCTGCACCAGCTCACCCAGCTTGATCAGCCGAAACCCGGTCAGGTGCCACAGGGGGGAGTCCCGCTCGCTCGCCTCGCTCATACACACATCCTACGTCCGGCCGACCATCGGTATGGGGTACGGTCAGCCGGACGTAGGAATCAGTCCTCGAAGAGCTCGTCGATGTATGCGATGTCGAGGCTTCTGTCGAGCCAGACATCTATAGCCCTGTCGAACCAGACATAGAGCTGTTCCAGGTCACGGCAGCTCTTGATGCGTTCCCTTGTTTCATCGGAAACGGTCATGCCGAGCTTGTCCAGGATGTGCAGAACGCTCTCTGCGCGGGCCTCCAACGCCCCCTCGGCTTTGAGGCTTTCGGCCCACTGGTTTGCCAGTAGTAAGACTTGCTCGGGGTGCTGGGCGACGAAAGCCAAGTTGCCGTTGCACGTTCGGGTGTTCGACTGCGATGAGTGTCCCCTGGTGTTGGATCGGGACGTGAACGCAGCACGCAACCTCGCCGCCTTGGCGGCGCAGGTGGGCAGTACCGGTACCGGAGTGGCCGGAGACCGGGGAGCGAGGGCTCTGAAGGCCCGTGGAGCCGACCGTAAGACCCGCACTACTCGTTCCCGCCGTTCGGCGGGTGCGGGGCGGGCTGGTGGCGCAAGACCGCAAATGCGGAAAGAAGCTCCGGCACCGTCGTCAGGACACCCAACTGAGGTTGTGGTGACACCGTCACGGACCTTTCGTACAGAAATGCACGGAATGCTGATGATTGCTTAAGACATCAGCAACGGTTCAGGACGAACCCCGGATGGCCGAGCTGGATGGGTCGGTTGTACCAGTCGGCGACGTGCTGCCGGGGACAGATGACCAGCAGCGACACCGGGCACTCGTTCTTGGAACGCAGGGAGGCTACGTATTCGGGCAAAGTGAAGCGTTTGCGTTCCTTCTCGTCCCGTTGGACCTCCACGACGATGCCCATCAGCTTGCCGAAGGGGTCCTCGCCGACTTTGCCGCGCAGCATGATCGCCACGTCGGACCGCCGCTCGACCGGGTCGACGTGTCCGAGGTCGCAGGACGTCAGCTCGCTGCGGTCGTACTTCGGTACCTCCACTCCGAGGTCGCGTAGGAAGCCCACCGCCATGTCGGGGGCGTCGGAGAACAGCTCCGCGTAGATCTGGTGTTCAGGGGAGATTGCCACGAGCCAAACATTACCGAGGGTTACTAGTAAGTATGTTTCTGTAATTGAAATGCGGGCATAAGTCGTCTTTCCATGGAAAAGAGTGGGTAGCGGTGCCGGATACGGAAAAGTACGGTCGTTCGCGGTGCGGAGTTCGCCCGGGCGTCGCCCTCCCGTTCTCCGCCCCGTGTTGCCTCGTCAGCGCCCTGCACACCACCCACCCGAGGACGTGACATTGGGATTTTCCACGGAACAGGCGACCGCCGCGGTCTGGGACGGTCCCCAGCAAGGGTTCCGCCTCGCGAACTTCGGCCTCCCCGAACCCGGGCCGGGCGAGGCCGTGGTGCGGACCGGGGCGGCCACCGTGTGCGGCAGCGATCTGCACACGCTGCGCGGCGACCGGCCGACCCCGGTCCCCACCGTCCTGGGGCACGAGGCGGTCGGGACCGTGCTCGCCGCCGGTCCGGGGACCACCACCCATGACGGTCGACCCCTGGTGCCGGGCACCCGGGTCACGTGGACCATCGGGACCTCCTGCGGTGACTGCCCCCGCTGTCTGCGCGGCATCCTGCAGAAGTGCGCACGGCTGCGCAAGTACGGCCACGAGGCCGTCTCCGACCGGTGGGCGCTCAACGGGGGCTACGCCAGCCACTGCCACCTGGTCGCCGGGACCGGGATCGTCCCCGTCCCCGAGCACCTGCCCGACGCGGTACTGGCCCCGGCCAACTGCGCCACCGCCACCGTGGTGAACGCGCTGCGCGGCACCGGCGCCCGGTCGGCCCGCGCGGTCGTGGTACAGGGTTGCGGGATGCTGGGCCTGACCGCCGTCGCCTACCTGCGCCACCTCGGGGTTCCCGCCGTCGTCGCCGTTGAGACCGACGCCGCGCGCAGGGCGCTGGCCGTCCGGTTCGGGGCCACGGCTGCGGTGGCGCCCGACGAGGCGGCGGAGGCGGTACGCGAGGCGAGCGGGGGAGAGGGCTCCGACATCGTCGTCGAGCTGTCCGGCAGCAACGCGGCGGTAACGGCCTCCCTGGGCCTGCTCGGCATCGGCGGCACCCTGGTGCTGGCCGGTTCGGTCTTCCCCGTCGACCCGGTCCCGGTGCGCCCCGACGACCTCGTGCGCCGGTTGATCACCGTCACCAGCACCCACAACTACACCGTCCGGGACCTGGTCGACGCGGTCGCGTTCCTCTCCGCGCTCGACGACCTGGAGCCCTTCGCGGCTCTGGTGGGCGCGTCCTTCCCGCTGGAGCGGATCGACGACGCCGTCAGGCACGCCCTCGAAGAACGGCCGCCGAGAACCGCCCTCATCCCCGGCTGACCGGTACCGGCTGACAGGCCCGCGTCCGCGGGCACGAAGCGGGCCCGGCCCCACGGTGGGAGACCGGGCCCGTACAGGCTGCTCGCCGGCTCTAGACGGCCTGCGGGTCGCCCTCGTGGAAGGGCTTGCCGTTCACCGCGGTGGACACGCCGACCTTGTCCAGGTACGGGGTGATGCCACCGGTGTGGAACGGCCAACCGGCGCCCGTGATCAGGCACAGGTCGATGTCGGCGGCCTCGGCCACGACACCCTCGTCCAGCATCAGCTGGATCTCCTTGGCCAGGGCGCGCAGGGCGCGGTCCAGGATCGCGCTCTCCTCGGACGGGTTGTCCCCGCCCGCGAGGAGCTCCTTCACCTCGGGGTCGATGGTGAAGTCCGGGGCGAAGATCTCCGTCTTGCCCGCCTTGACGACCTCGGCCAGCTGCGGCGAGACGGCGAAACGCTCCGGGTAGGCCTCGTGCAGCGTCTCGGCGACGTGCAGACCGACCGCCGGACCGACCAGCTGCAGCAGCATGAGCGGCGACATCGGCAGACCCAGCGGCGCGACCGCGCGGTCGGCGACCTCAGGCTCGGTGCCCTCGGCCACGGCGCCCAGGACCTCACCCATGAACAGGGTGAGCAGGCGGTTGACGACGAACGCCGGAGCGTCCTTGCACAGTACCGAGGTCTTCTTCAGCGTCTTGGCCGTGGCGAACGCGGTGGCCAGCGAAGCGTCGTCGGTCTTCTCGCCGCGGACGATCTCCAGCAGCGGCAGGACGGCGACCGGGTTGAAGAAGTGGAAGCCCACGACCCGCTCGGGGTGCTTGAGCTTCGACGCCATCTCGGTGATCGAGAGCGAGGAGGTGTTGGTGGCCAGGATCGCCTCGGGGGAGACCACGGCCTCCACCTCGGCGAAGACCTGCTGCTTGACCTCCATCTTCTCGAAGACGGCCTCGATGACGAAGTCGGCGTCCGAGAAGGCGTCCTTGGTCAGCGAACCGGTGACCAGGGCCTTGAGGCGGTTGGCCTTGTCCTGGTTGACGCGCCCCTTCTTCAGGAGCTTGTCGACCTCGCCGTGGACGTACTCGACACCCTTGTCCAGGCGGTCCTGGTCCAGGTCGGTCATGACGACCGGCACGTCCAGGCGGCGCGCGAACAGCAGGGCCAGCTGACCGGCCATCAGTCCGGCGCCGACGACTCCGGCCTTGGTGACCTTGCGGGCCAGCGACTTGTCCGGTGCGCCGGCGGGACGCTTGGCGCGCTTCTGTACCAGGTCGAAGGCGTACAGGCCCGCCTTGAGCTCGTCGCTCATGATCAGGTCGGCCAGGGCCTGGTCCTCGGCGTCGAAGCCCTCGTCGCGGGTGGCGGTCTTGGCCGCGCCCACGAGCTCGATGGCGCGGGCCGGGGCCGGGGCGGCGCCGTGCAGCTTGCCCTCGACGGTGAACCGGGCCATGTTGACCGCGTTGTCCCAGGCCTCGCCCTTGTCGACCTCGGGGCGCTCGACCTTGACGTCGCCCTTGAGGACCTTGGCGGTCCAGCGCAGGGATTCCTCGACGAAGTCGGCGGGCTCGAAGATCGCGTCGGCGATGCCCATCTCGTGGACCTGCTTGCCCTTGATCATCTTGTTCTGGGCGAGCGGGTTGTCGACGATGAGCTTCAGCGCCTTCTCGGCGCCGATGAGGTTCGGCAGCAGGTAGGTGCCGCCCCAACCGGGCACGAGGCCGAGGAAGGCCTCGGGGAGCGCGAACGCCGGGACACCGGCGGAGACGGTGCGGTAGGTGCAGTGCAGCGCCACCTCGACGCCGCCGCCCATGGCCGCGCCGTTGATCAGCGCGAAGGTCGGGACGTCCAGCTCACCGAGCTTGCGGAACACGTCGTGTCCCAGCTTGCCGATCGCCTCGGCCTGCTCGCGGGTCTGGATCGCCGGGACGCCGGTCAGGTCCGCGCCGACGGCGAAGATGAACGGCTTGCCGGTGACGGCCACGGCCACGATGTCGGTCCGCGCCTTGGCGGCCTCGATCGCGGCGTCCAGGCTCAGGAGCCCGGCGGGGCCGAAGGTGTTCGGCTTGGTGTGGTCGTGCCCGTTGTCCAGGGTGATCAGGACCGCGGTGCCCGCGCCGTAGGGGAGCTCGACGTCACGGGAGATCGCGTTGGTGACGACCTCGTCCTTGAACAGCTCGCGTGCCTGTTCGATGGCGGTGCTCACTTGCCCCCCTTGTAGTTCGTGTTCTCCCACAGGATGGTCCCGCCCATGCCCAGGCCCACGCACATGGTGGTGATGCCGTAACGGACGTCGGGGCGCTCGGCGAACTGGCGCGCGAGCTGCATCATCAGGCGGCCGCCCGAGGAGGCCAGCGGGTGGCCGACGGCGATGGCGCCGCCCCACGGGTTGACGCGGGTGTCGTCGTCGGCGACACCGAAGTGCTCCAGGAAGGCGAGCACCTGGACGGCGAAGGCCTCGTTGATCTCGATGAGGCCGATGTCGTCGATCGAGATGCCCTGGCGGGCGAACAGCTTCTCGGTGGCCGGGACCGGTCCGACGCCCATGACCTCGGGCTCGACGCCGGTGAAGGAGAAGTCGACCAGGCGCATCTTGGCGTCCAGCCCCAGCTCCTCGGCGACCCCCTCGGCCATCAGCAGGGTGCCGGTGGCGCCGTCGTTGAGGCCGGCGGCGTTACCGGGCGTCACGTTGCCGTGCGCGCGGAACGGGGTCTTCAGGCCGGCGAGCGACTCCATGCTGGTGCCGGGGCGCGGCGGCTCGTCCTCCGTGGCCAGACCGAAGCCCTTCTCCGCGGAGCGGACCAGGGTCTCGACCAGGTCGGGCTGGACCTTGCCGTCGGCGTAGGCCTTGGCGACCTTCTCCTGGCTGCGCACCGAGTAGGCGTCGGCGCGCTCCTTGGTGATGGTCGGGAACCGGTCGTGCAGGTTCTCGGCGGTGTTGCCCATGACCAGCGCGGACGGGTCGACCAGCTTCTCGGAGATGATCCGGGGGTTGGGGTCGACGCCCTCGCCCATGGGGTGGCGGCCCATGTGCTCGACGCCGCCGGCGATCACGACGTCGTAGGCACCGAAGGAGATGCCCGCGCCCGCGGTGGTCGCTGCGGTGAGCGCGCCGGCGCACATGCGGTCGATGGAGTAGCCGGGGACGCTGCGCGGCAGCCCGGCGAGGATCGCGGCGGTGCGCCCGAGGGTCAGGCCCTGGTCACCGATCTGGGTGGTGGCGGCGATGGCGACCTCGTCGACGCGCTCCGGGGGCAGGTCCGGGTTGCGGCGCATCAGTTCGCGGATGACGCGGACGATCAGGTCGTCGGCGCGCGTCTCGGCGTAGAGGCCCTTGCCTGACTTGCCGAACGGGGTGCGGACCCCATCGACAAACACGACATCGCGGGCAGTTCGCGACACGATGGCCCCTCCTTCTCCAAGCGGTGGGTGGACTGTATGCGCCCATGCTACTCGCCAGTAACAAATAGTGCGAGCGACGGGACAGGTCCCGCCGAAAGAAGAGGGCGCACCCTACTTTCGATGCTTGTGGCCCTACCCGCCAAAGCGGTTGTGTGATGGGTGATTCAAGACAAAAAATGACGCAAGGAGGCGTTGCATGGCAGAGGTGGACCGGGAGCACACGAGCATGCTGAAGGAGGCGTCCAAAGCGCCGCTGGGCCGCCTCTGGGAGTACGCGCGACCGCACTGGCGCACGCTCGTCCTCGGCGGCGTGCTCACCTTCCTCGGCGGTCTGACCGGTCTGGTGCAGCCGCTCATGGCCAAGTTCGTGATCGATGCCCTGAGCGCGGGCTCCTCCATCTCCGGTCCGATTCTCGCACTGCTGGGTATCGTCCTCGGCGGCGCCGTCATCGGTGCCTTAGGCGCTTTCCTGCTCGAACGCACGGGGCAGAGCGTCGTGCTCGGGGTCCGCCGCCGACTGGTCGGGCGCCTGGTCCGGTTGCGCGTGGCCGAGCTCGACCGGCTCAAGCCGGGCGACTTGGTCTCCCGGCTCACTGCCGACACCACCCTGCTCCGGTCGGTGGCCACCAGCGGCATCACCAACGTCTTCACCGGCAGCCTTCTCATCATCGGCGGCCTGGCCATCATGGCCTTCCTCAATTGGCTGCTGTTCCTGATCACCATGGGCATGATCGCCCTGGTCGGGGTCTTCATGGGGGTGGTCCTGCCGCGCATCGGCCGTGCCACCCAGGCGGCCCAGGCCGCCCTCGGTGACATGGGGTCGAGCCTTGAGCGGATCTTCGGCGCATTCCGCACGGTGAAGGCCTCCTCCGCCGAGCGGGCGGAGATCGGACGCCTCGACAGCGCCGCCGTGGAGTCCTGGCGCAAGGGCGTGGCCGTTGCCGGGTGGACCGCGCTGTCCAGCACTCTGGCGACGCTCACGGTCAACACCGCCTACCTGGTGGTCCTGGGGGTGGGCGGCGGGCTCGTGGCCGCGGGGCAGATGGCCGTCTCCACCCTGATCGCCTTCCTCCTGTTGCTCTTCTACCTGTTGGAGCCCATCAGCAGCCTCGTGCAGTCGCTGACCCAGCTCCAGAGCGGGCTGGCCGCGGTCCGCCGTATCGACGAGGTCGCCGAACTGGACCAGGAGAACCCGGGCGAGGCGCGTGACTCGGACGGCGCCCTCGAACGTCCGGCCGAGGTCTCCTTCTCCGACGTCACCTTCCGCTACCACCCCGACCTCCCCCTCGTGCACCACGGAGTGAGCTTCGAGACCTCAGGCACGGGACTGACCGCCTTGGTCGGGCCCTCCGGGGCAGGCAAGACCACTGTCTTCTCCCTGGTCGAACGGTTCTACGACCCCACCAGCGGCAGTGTGCGCCTGGACGGCACCGAGGTCCGCGACTGGCCCCTGGACGTACTGCGCTCGCAGATCGGCTACGTCGAGCAGGACGCCCCGGTCCTGGACGGCACACTGCGCGCCAACCTCACGATGGCCGCGCCGCACGCCACCGAGGAGGAGCTGGGCGAGGTCGTCCAGCGCGCCCGCCTCACTGACCTGGTCGCCCGCCTGCCCGAGGGCCTGGACAGCGCGATCGGCCACCGGGGCGTCACCATCTCCGGCGGCGAACGCCAGCGCGTGGCCATCGCCCGTGCCCTGCTGCGCCGACCCCGCCTGCTCCTTATGGACGAGGCCACCTCCCAGCTGGATGCGGCCAACGAGGGGGCACTCAAGGCCGTCATGCTGGAGGCGGCCCGCACCACCAACGTGATCGTGGTGGCGCACCGTTTGTCGACGGTCACCAGCGCCGACCGTATCGTGGTCATGGAGACCGGAACGGTCCGCGCGGTGGGCACCCACGGCGAGCTGGTCGAGTGGGACGGCCTCTACCGGGACCTCGCCGCCGGACAGCTCCTGGCCCCCGAGGCGGCTGAGAATCCGCAAGCCTCCGGCGGTGACCGGGACGACCCCACCGAGCACCGGGAGGACAGCGCTCGCGAAGCGGTGTGACCGCGTTCAGCCCGTTGGCCAGTCAGCCCGCTGGGCTCCTAGTCGGCGTGCGCGAGAAAACCGGTCACGAAGCGGTCGACGTTGGTGCGCAGGCGCTCGACGCGCTCCTCCCGGGTGATGGTCTCCGCGGGCTGGATCAGCGCTGACTCCCGCTTTCCGCGCGCGTAGAGGGGGCAGGCGAGGTCGTCGCACACGTACAGGCCGACGGTCCCGCCCTGCTTGCCTGCCTTGCCCGGTTTGGGGGTGCTGAACAGGCGGACGCCCCCGGACGGGTGGACGGTCAGGCAGAACGAGCACGCCACCGATTTGAGGAAGTTGGTCCTGCGGCTGCCGGCCGGCAGCCGCATGGCGATACCGACCACCCGGTCACCGGTCTCCGTCACCACGTAGGCGCGGTTGGGTGCCTTGGGGTCGCGCCAGCCGGCGAACTCCAGGTCCTCCCAGGGCAGAAGGGGGAAGTCCGCGGGAAAGTGCATCCGCTTCGCCTCCCCCTTAGGGCAGTTGACGAACGATCCCCGGATCTCCTCGGTGCTCAGCTCTCTCACGGGTGCCTCCGGACGATCGACGGTGTCACCGGGGGATCCTGTCAAGCGTCGGCGCCGAGCGCGAATGGTTTTCGCGCGCGGGCGGCTGGTGCTTCGGGCGCCCACGCGCCGAACACACCGCGGGCCGGGAACCCGGTATGGGGTCCCGGCCCGGGAGCGCGGAGCGCGGGTGTCAGAGCAGCGCGTTCGCCTCGCGGTGGCGGCCGGCGGCGTTGTAGGCACCGGCCAGGTCCCGGCGCATCCGCATGGTGAGCCGACGGACCTCCGGGTCACCGGAGGAGTTCAGCGCTACCCGGTAGGCCTCGCGCAGCACCTCCACGGCCTCGTCCGCGCGCCCTGCCTGCGTGTAGGAGCGACCCAGCCGGTGGTGCACCACGAGGGTTTCCAGGTGGCCCTTGCCCAGACGGCGGCGGCGACCGGCCAGCACCATCCGCAGCTGGGAGATGGCCTCCTCGTACCGCCCGGCCATGTTCTGCGCGGCGCTCAGACCCAGGCGCAGCTCTTCACGGCGTTCGGTGGAGGCGACGTCTTCGATCGCCCGCGCGTAATGGGCCACCGCGGCGTCCACGCGGCCGCTGCGCCGATAGCACACGGCCAGGCGCATGCGCGCCTCCACCGTGTCCTCGTCGGCCGGACCGAACTGGCTCTCGCGCTGGCTGAGCAGCGTCTCCCACTGCCCTGCGGCGTCGGCCGGACGCCCCGCATCCTCGAAGGCCCAGGCGAGGTTCTCCCGGATGATCTCCGTGCGGGGGTGGTCGTCACCGTAGACCGTGACCGCCTCGCCCAGGGCGAGCTCGAACTGCTGCACGGCTGCCTGACGCCGACCCATCTGGGCGTACTTGGTCGCCAGGTTGTTGCGGGCGGTGATGGTGTCCGGGTGCTCGGTTCCGTGCCGCTCCACCAGCGACCGCAGGGCCTGCTCCAGGGAGGCCGCGCGCATCCCGGCCTTGGGCCCGGTGCCCGCGGAGGAACCGGAGGACGAAGCCTGCTGGGGCAGGGACTCGCGTGGCGCGGTGGTGGGCACCCCGCCAGCGGGGGTCGGCACCTGCTCGGGGCGAGCGGCGGGGCGTTCCTCGCGATTCTCCTCAGGAGTCGGCATGGCGGCCTTGGTCGACTCGACCTTGGCAGAACGCGTCAACCCCGTCTCGCGCAGCAGTGCACGCCAGAACGACAAGAAGACTCACCACATTTCCCTGATCACGCGCCGGGGCCTTGTGGGCCCTCGGTCCGGTACACACCCGTTAGGTCAAGCGCCCTGAGGTATCAGGGCACGTTTCTATAACTTAATCGGACAACGGGCTACGGAACAGGCGTGAACCGCCCCTGAAGGGCGGTGAGTTCAGTCACTTTTGGGTTCAATCTGACTGAAGGGGGAAATGCTACGCCTCTGCCGCGTCCCGAAGGGCTGTCGCCAGCGGTTCCGCGGTCAACCCGACCTGCCAGTTCCGGGCGCCGCGCGTGCGCAGGAACTCACCCACCGAATCCGGGTCCACGGCTTGCGGGGGTGCCCACGCCAACCTTCTGACGGTGTCCGGCAGCAAAAGGTTCTCGGTGGGCATCACCACGTCCTCTGCGATCCCGGACACAGTGGCCCGAGCGGACTCCAGGCGGCGCGCGGCTTCCGGGGCGCGGTCGGCCCAGCGGTTCACCGGGGGAGGGCCGTCGCCGGCCGCGTTGGGACGCGGCAGCTCGGACTGGGCCATGTCCCGGGCCCGGTTCACCGACTTGATCCACGTGTTGAGGTAGCGCCGGGCCAGTTTGATCCCGAACTGCCGGATCTTGGCCAGTTCGGAGGTGGTGCGGGGCATCGTCGTCGCCGCCTCCACGATCGCCGCGTCCGGCAGTACCCGGCCGGGGGAGATGTCCCGTTCCTGGGCGATGCGGTCCCGTTCGTACCAGAGCTCGCGCACGACGGCCAGGGAACGCTGGTTGCGGACCTTGTGGATGCCCGAGGTGCGCCGCCAGGGGTCGGGGCGCGGCTCTTTGGGCGGGGCGTTCAGCACGGAGGCGAACTCCTCCCGGGCCCACCCCAGCTTCCCGGTCTCGGCCAGCTCCGTCTCCAGCGAGTTCCGGAGCTCGATGAGGATCTCCACGTCCAGCGCCGCGTAGCGCAGCCAGTCCTCCGGCAGGGGGCGCTGCGACCAGTCCACCGCCGAGTGCTCCTTGGCCAGGCGTACGTTCAGCAGCCGCTCCACCATGAACCCGAGGCCGACCCGCTGGTATCCGAGCAGCCGCCCGGCCAGTTCGGTGTCGAACAGTCGGGACGGGCGCAGGTTGACCTCCGTCAGGCAGGGAAGGTCCTGGTGCGCGGCGTGGAGCACCACCTCGGACTCACCGACGGTGGCGCTCAGCTCGCTCAGGTCTGGGCAGGCGATCGGGTCGATCAGCGCTGAGCCGGTCCCCTCCCGGCGGAGCTGCACCAGGTAGGCGCGCTGTCCGTACCGGTAGCCCGAGGCGCGCTCGGCGTCCACGGCGACAGGACCGGAACCTGCGGCGAGGGCCGCGATGACACCGGCCAGAGCGTCGGCGTGGGAGGTGACCTCGGGCAAGCCCTCGCGGGGTTCCCGCAGCAGAGGCGCCCTCTCCGCGTCGTCGTTGTCGGGTTCGCGGGCTTCTGTCTTGGAGTTCAACGCGTTCGCCACACCACTACGGTATGCGCTGTGGCCACCGAACGCAGATACGGGCCGTTTCGGGGCCGCTGGGCGGCCCCGTGCCGAGGCACCCCCGAGCAGCCTCCGATCAGGGGCGGGACCGTTGTCGGGCGATGTCGGTGACGTCCAGCGGGGGCAGCCCGGAGGCGGAGGCCAGCAGAGCCAACCAGGCGTTCACGTGTCCGGCCAGGTCGTCCGACTCCGGGGTCCATGAGGCGCGCATCTCGACCTCCGTCGCGGCACCCTCATGGGCCTTGGTGCCGAACCCCTCGGTGGTGGCGCGGGTGACCGTACCGCTCAGCGTGTGGTGGTTGGCCTCGTTGGCCTCCAAGGCGTCTGTGAGCCAGCTCCAGGCGACCGGACCGAGCAGGGGGTCGGACGCGATCTCCGACTCGAGCTCGGAGTTGGCCTGGCAGACCACCCGGAACGGTCCGGGCCAGTCTCGGGTGCCCTCGGGGTCGTACAGGACGATCAACCGACCCCAGGCGATCTCCTCGCCCTGGACCGAGACCTCGGCCGACACAGCGGCGGAGTGGGGAGCCAGCCGTTGGGGCGAGGGGATCTCCCGCACGGTGATCTCGGGGCGGATGAGAGGAGAGTGCAGGGCCTCTACCGCTCGCCGGAACGTCTCATGCGCGTTCTCGGCGCTACCGACATCGGGCATTGTGGAAACGTCAGCCTTCATATTGTGGTGAGCACGTCCCGGCGGGGACCGCCAGGACCTGTCCTGCCGAGGGTGTGATGGTGGGCACGGAATCGACCGTGGCACGAGTCACCGTCGGGCGGTCGCAGTTCTCCCGGCGTGTCGGTGTTTTGTGATGATCTTGGGACCGTCCGGTCCGGCCACGGCCCCGGATCGTGCCCGATCGGCCGTCGAAGCGCGGCTTTCCTTCGGCGATCCGAGTGAGAGCACCGGGACGGGCATGGCACGATTCAAGAGTGACGCTTCAAGACTCTCCATTCCTTCGCGCCTGCCGGCGCCTCCCGGTGTCCCACACACCGGTGTGGTTCATGCGCCAGGCCGGTCGCTCACTGCCCGAGTACCGACGGGTCCGCGCCGACGTGCCGATGCTTGAGGCGTGCGCGCGACCCGACATGATCACCGAGATCACGATGCAGCCGGTCCGCCGGTACGACACCGATGCCGCGATCTTCTTCAGCGACATCGTCGTGCCGCTCAAGGCCATCGGGATCGGCCTGGACATCAAGCCGGGGGTCGGCCCCGTCGTCGACGAACCGATCCGGGACGCCGGCGGGATCAAGCGCCTGCGCGACCTCGAACCTGACGACGTCCCCTACGTGACCGAGGCGGTCGGCCAGCTCGTGGGGGAGCTCGGCGACAAGCCGCTCATCGGGTTCGCCGGAGCCCCGTTCACGTTGGCCTCCTACCTCATCGAGGGTGGGCCGTCGAAGAACCACGAGCACACCAAGGCGCTCATGTACGGCGAGCCCGAGCTGTGGGACGAGCTCATGCGCCGCCTGGCCAACATCACGCTCGGCTTCCTGCGCACCCAGATCGAGGCGGGGGCCAGCGCGGTCCAGCTCTTCGACTCCTGGGTCGGTGCGCTGAGCGCCGAGGACTACCGAGCCTCGGTGATGCCCTACACGTCGTGGATCTTCGGCCAACTGACCGAGTACGAGGTGCCGCGCATCCACTTCGGCGTGGGTACCGGCGAGCTGCTGAGCCTGCTCAGCGAGGCCGGGGCCGACGTGGTGGGCGTGGACTGGCGCGTCCCCCTGGACAAGGCCGCCCAGCGCGTCCAGCCGGGTACCGCGCTCCAAGGCAACTTGGACCCCGCGACCCTGTTCGCGCCTTGGGAGGTCGTCGCCGACCGTACGCGCGACATCCTCTCGCGGGGCCGCGCCGCCGACGGCCACATCTTCAACCTCGGCCACGGCGTGCTTCCCAGCACCGACCCGACCATGCTCGAACGGCTCACCGCCTTCGTGCACGAGGAGAGCGCGACCTAGGCGCTTTTCCAGCGCGGTCTCCGGACACACGCCGACGCCCGGCCCCCGTAATGGACTCGGGCGTCGGCGTGTGTCCGGGTCAGTTCCCGTCGGGCTCGGACCCCTCCGCGGCCACGGGCTCGGATGCCGTGGCCGCGGTCCGTGCCCGGCGGCGGCGCCACAGCCACACCGGCCCGGCGGCGATCAGCGCGCCCAACGCGGCGAAGGGCAGCAGCCAGCCCACGGCCACGGACAGCCCCTGGCCCAGGCCGACCAGTGCCAGCCAACCGCGCTCCAGGCCGCCCAGGAAACCGACGGAGTCGTCCGCGGGCTCCTCCAAGTAGGTCGCCGGCGGGGCGAGGGTCAGGTTGACCGTGGAGTAGGACGTCTGGTTCTCCAACGACTCCAAACGGGCCTGGAGTGACTCGAGCGACTCCTGGCGCTCCTGGATCTCGCCCTCCACCCGGAGGAGGTCGTCCACGTCCTCGGCCTCCTCCAAGTAGCCGCGCAGGGTCTCCAAAGCGGCCTCGGAGGACTCGATCCGGCTCTCGACGTCGGCGACCTCCTCGGTGACGTCCTCGACCGAGCGTTCCAGGGTGGAGCGGTCACCCAGTTCGGCGAGCGCGTCCAGCGAGCTCTCGTAGTCCTCGTTGGGGATCCGCAGGGTCAGCGTGCTCTCGGGGCTGCCTTCCTCGGGAGTGGAGAGGTTCTCCCGGGCGACGTAGCCGTCGACCTCGACGGTCAGCTCCTTGGCCAGGTCGGAGGCCTCGGCCACGTCGTCGACGCGCACACTCATATCGGCGGTGTGGATCAACTGCCGGTCCATGACCTCCACATCGGAGCCCACGGCGTCATCGGCTGCCGCCTCACCGTCCCCCTCGGCGGCGCCCTCCTGGGCGGCCTCCTCCTCCGGAGCCGCCAGGTTGGCGGGCTCACGAGCGCTGTCGGGGGCATCGCCCGCGGTTTCAGTGGACGCCGAGCAGGCGGCGAACAGCAGAGCGGCCAGTCCGGTGGAGATCGCGACCCCGGCGGCGCGGCCCGCCCGGGGGAGTGATGAAGTGCTCATACCGTTTCGACGCAATCCGAAAATCCCCCGTTGCGTCCGTCCGATAACGACACCGCAACGGGCCGGTCGCCCCTGAATGAGGGGCACCCCGACCGAAACCTCCCGGACCGAAGCCCTCCATCCGGGACGGCGGATCACTGTGACGCACGGCATCTGGGAAGCTGGTGACATGCCTGAAGCACCGCATGTCGTCGTGGTCGGCGGCGGGGTCTCCGGACTCACCGCCGCGTACCGTCTCAACGGCCGGGGGGCAACCACCACGGTGGTCGAGGCCGCCGACGCCCCGGGGGGCAAGCTCCGCGCCTCACCCGTGGCGGGCGTGTCCGTCGACGCTGGTGCCGAAGCGGTGCTCGCGCGCCGCCCCGAGGCACTCGACCTCTTCAGCGAACTCGGCCTGGACGGCCAAGTGGTGCACCCCGGACCGGGGTCCGCCGCGATCTACAGCCGGGGCCGGATCCGTTCCCTGCCTAAGGGCCAGCTCATGGGAGTCCCCGGCGACCTGCGCGCTCTCGCCCGGAGCGGTGTGCTCTCCCCGGTGGGAACCCTGCGCGCCGCGCTCGACCTGGTCTGGCCGCGCACCCCGGTGCGCTCGGACGTTCCCGTGGGCACCTACGTCGGAACCCGTATGGGCCGCGAGGTGGTGGAGCGCCTCGTCGAACCCCTCCTGGGCGGTGTCTACGCCGGCCGCGCCGACGAACTCTCCCTCGACTCCACGGTGCCCCAGATCGCGCCCATGGCACGCCGTGACCGGTCACTGATGAGCGCCGTGCACACCAGTCTCAAGGGGCGCGGTGAGGCACCCACCAAGGCGGGGCCCGTCTTCGCCTCCCTGCGAGGAGGTGTGGCATCGGTCGTGGATGCCCTCGCGGAGCGCCAGAGCGATCTGCGCACCGGGTCCCGGGTCCGCGCCCTCGAGCGGCGCTCCCAAGGCTGGAGAGTGCATCTGGACGGCGCAGAGCAGATGGACTGCGACGCCGTCCTGCTCGCCTGCCCCGCGCCCGAGGCCGCACGGCTCCTTGGCGACACGGAGCCCGCGGCCGCGCGGGAGCTGAGGGGGATCGACTACGCGAGCATGGCGCTGGTGACCTTCGCCCTGCCCGCGTCCGTCTTCCCCGAGCCCCTCACCGGGACCGGGTTCCTAGTTCCGGCCGGGCAGGGCCTGACCATCAAGGCCGCCACCTTCTCCAGCAACAAGTGGCCCTGGCTGGCTCAGGAGCTGGATAGGGTCGATCCCGGTGCGGACCTGGTGGTCCTGCGCTGCTCCATCGGAAGGTTCGGCGAGGACGGGGTCCTCCGCCGCTCCGACCGGGAACTGGCCGACGCGGCCTTGGCCGACCTCGCCAAGGTCACCGGCCTGGCCGGCGCCCCGGTGGAGACCCGCGTCACCCGGTGGGCCGACGGGCTGCCCCAGTACGGGGTCGGCCACGCCACCCGGGTGGAACGGATCAGGTCGTCCGTACGGAACCACCCCGGGCTCGCGGTGTGCGGCGCCGCCTACGGGGGAGTGGGTATCCCCGCCTGCATCGCCGACGCCGGCCGCGAGGCCGCGCGCTTGGCCGACACCCTCACCGACCACAGCCACGCCAGCCGCGGCGACGAGAGCGCCGACGGAACGAACCAGCAAGGAGTCAACCCGTGACGGGCCAGCAGAACGAGGCGATCGCCCAGGACGGCACCGACCTCAACAAACTCATCCGGTACACGATGTGGTCGGTCTTCAAGGCCGACAGCCTGGAGGGCGTGGACCGCAGCGCGGCGGCGGAGGAGCTCCAGGGCCTCTTCGACAAGGCCGCCGAGCAGGGCGTGACCACTCGCGGCAGCTACGACGTCCAGGGCTTCCGCGCCGACGCCGACATGATGTTCTGGTGGATCGCCGACAGCCCTGAGCAGGTGCAGAACATCTACTCCGACTTCCGCCGCACCCGTGTCGGCCGGGCCAGCACGCCGGTGTGGTCGGTCGTGGGCCTGCACCGGCCCGCCGAGTTCAACCGCGGCCACGTGCCCGCGTTCCTGGCCGGCGAGGAACCGCGCGAGCACCTGTGCGTGTACCCGTTCGTGCGCTCGTACGAGTGGTACCTCCTCCCCGACGACGAGCGCCGCACCATGCTCGCCGAGCACGGCCGTATGGCGGCCCCCTACCCGGACGTGCGCGCCAACACGGTTTCCTCGTTCGGCCTGAACGACTACGAGTGGCTGCTCGCCTTCGAGGCCGAGGAGCTGCACCGCATCGTGGACCTCATGCGCCACCTGCGCAGCGCCAAGGCCCGCCTGCACACCCGCGAGGAGCTGCCCTTCTACACCGGGCGGCGCAAGAGCGTGGCCGAGCTGGTCGACGCCCTGCCCTAGCTGTTCGGAGCGTGCACGCAGTGAGGCCCCCGCCAACGGCGGGGGCCTCACTCGTATGCGGAGCCGCTCACCGGCGGTTACTCGGCGGTGCGGGCCGCGGTCCTGCCGGTCGCGATCACGTAGAACGGGAGCGCGATGATGGTCAGCAGCACCAGGGCGCTCATCGAGTAGATCAGCACGTCTCCGGCGGGCAGGCCCAGGCCCCACGCGGCGATGAAGGCCACGCCGGTGGCGAGCATGCCCAGGACGACGTACGCCTTCTTCCCCCGGGGCTTGGGGTACTCCATCCGGCTCACCATCAGCCAGGCGATCAGCAGTACGGCGGCCACACCGGCCAGGACCGGCGGGTCGAGCAGCACGATCGTCACCACCGCCATCGCCCCGAACGGGCAGGGCAGACCGGTGAAGTAGTTCGAACCGGGCTCCTGGGTGGAGAACCGGGCCAGGCGGACGATCACCGCGAGCAGCACGGCACCGCCCGCGGCCACGGGCAGCACACCGGCACCACCGGCGATGGTGCCCCAGACGACGAAGAAGAACGCCGGGGCGAAACCGAAGCTGACCACGTCGGCGAGGTTGTCCAGCTCCGCGCCCATACCGCTACCGCCGAGCTTGCGGGCGACCCGGCCGTCGAGCACGTCGAGGGCGGCCGCGAACATCATCAGGCCAACGGCCGTGGCCATCGCCGTCTTGGGCAGTGCGCCGTCGGCACCGCCGGCCAGGTGCGCGGCCTGGGCCGTGGCCAGCGCCCACACCGCGAGGAAGCCGCACAGGGCGTTGCCCAGGGTCAGGTAGTCGGCCACGCCCAGACGCAGCCTTGGCGCCTCCTCAGGGGCGGAGGAGCCGTCCTGCTCGGGGGATAGGGCGGCCTCAGCCGGCGTCAAGACGGGTTTCTCCGGCGCGGACTTTCTGGCCGACCTCCACCGCCGGGGTGACCCCGGCCGGAAGGTAGACGTCGACCCGTGACCCGAACCGGATGAGCCCGATCCTCTCACCTTGCTCGACCTTCTGCGCCGCAGCGAGATACGGGACGATACGCCGGACCAGCGCGCCGGCGATTTGAACGACCGTGATCTCACCGATCTCGGTTTCAAGGGTCCAGATGACGCGTTCATTACGCTCGCTGTCCTTGTCGAATGCGGGCCGGAATCCCCCAGGACGGTGCTCGACGCCGGTCACGATACCGGCGAGGGGGGCACGGTTGACGTGCACGTTGAGAGGGTTCATGAACACCGCGACCCGGATGCGCCCGTCGGGCTGGGGGTCGAGGCTCTGTACGACGCCGTCGGCCGCGGACAGCACCCGCCCCGTCGCGGGGCCCCGCTCGGGGTCCCGGAAGAACCAGGTCATCCCTGCCGCGAGGGCGACCACGGGCGCGGCGGCGAGAGCCCGGACCCCGGAGCCCCGGGCGGCGAGGGCCGCGACTCCCGCTGCGCCGAGCGCCGGTACCAGCCACGGGGCCGAGCCCTGGGCCATGCCGAACCGCGGTCTAGCGGTGGGACGCGGAGAGACGGAAGAGGTAGGTGAGTCGTCGGTCATCGAGCGCTTTCGTCGCGGGTCGGTCTGTTCGCCCGCACATCGGTTACCGCTGTGAGGGGTGAACCCGGTCGCGACCGGGTTCGCGGGTGCGCGGTCACCGGGTGGGGCACCCTCGCCGCGCGCGCCCTCCGGTCGACAAGGGGGTCGAACGTTGGTGCGCTGGTGCGATTATCCCTGATCCCGCGGGGGCGGGAAGCAGTCGGTATCCGAGCGCCCGCCGTTCCAGGGGAACGAGGGGTACCCGGACCAGGATGGTATGCCACCTATTGCTCGGGCTCTAGGGCCAGAGCGACGGAGTTGATGCAGTACCGGGCGTCGGTGGGGTTGTCGTACCCCTCCCCGTAGAAGACGTGACCCAGGTGGGACTTGCAGGTGGCGCATCGCACTTCGGTGCGCACCATGCCGAGGGATGCGTCCTCGTGCAGGGTGACGGCGTCGGAGTCCGCCGGGTCGAAGAAGCTCGGCCACCCGCAGTGGGAGTCGAACTTCTCGTCGGAACGGAACAGTTCGGTCTCGCAACCCCGGCAACGGTAGACGCCCGTGGTTTTGGTGTCGACGTAAGCCCCTGACCAGGGGCGCTCGGTGCCCGACCCGCGGAGCACGGCGTACTCCTGGGCGTTGAGGCGCTCGCGCCACTCCTGTTCGGTCTGGGGGAGGTCCTTCGGTGCCCCGGAGCTGGTATCCGGGGCCTCATCCGCTGCGTCAGCCATGGTGATGACGCTACCCGGAATCGTGTCCGAGTGCTGACAGGGGGCGCTTCCGTCAGGAAAAGGGCATTTGGGTCTCAGTTAAGTAAATCATCCTTAGGGGTCACATACACCTAACTTCACGCTTGATGACGTTCGGTCGTCGAACGTGCGGGTACGGGCTCAACAGGGGTCAGTGGTCGAGGTGCACTGAGGCAGGTGGCATGGCTGTAACAGCTCAACAGGCACTCGGAGTAGGCAGGCGACCGCTGCGCGTGGGCAGGATCCGCTACGGACTGTGGTGTCTTGAGCAAGCCACCGCAGGGGCCCGGTCCCAGGTCCGCGTCGTCGGTGACGGTGCGGGCACTGTGGGTCGGGAGCTGCGCTGGGCCGCTGAGCTCAGCGTCCGCTCCACCGTGGCGGGGATCGACCACGCGAGACCCGAGCCCTGGAGTGATCGCAGACTGCTGGTGCTCGTCGCGGTGATCGCCGTCGGCGCGCTGGCGGTGGCGACCGTCCTGGGGGTCGGGATGGCGCACTGGATGATGACGTCGTCCGGCGCCATGATCTTCGCGGCGGCCGGGGCCTTGTCGGTGGGACTCGCGTTCCTGCCGCTGGCATACCTGGTCTTCGCCTCCAAGCGGAGGGGTCGCCTGCACGCGAGAGAACAGGGTGTGGAGAGCCGGGAGTAAGAGGACGGTTCCTCGCACGACGAAGGGGTGCCCCGCCGGGGCACCCCTTTCGATGTGCGGGGCCGGTGGTCAGGCGTCGAAGTCGTACTGCAGTACGTACGCCGAACCGTCCATGGTGATCTCGTTGAACTCGACGGGGCTGTGGTCGAGGGTCAGGGCGGTGCGGGCCATCTCCAGCACAGGGGTTCCCGGAAACAGCTCCAGCTCCGCGGTCTCCTCGGGGGTGGGCATACGGACGCGGATCTCCTCGGTGAAGTGCGTGGGGGCGTGCCCGAGCTCGGCCAGCCGCGCGTAGATACCCCCCGGGCCGCTGTCGTGCGCCCTGACCCGCTGGGCGGCGGAGGTCTCCGTGCGGCCCTCCCACAGGTGCGGGGACAGGTGGGAGATCGCGCTCTGTACGGGGCGCCCGTCCACGAGGTAGCGGCGGGAACGGCGCACCACCGAGGAACCCTCGTCCAGGCCCAGGGCCCGGAGCACATGGTCCCCCGGGACGACCTCGTCGATCACGAGGCCCTCCACCTCGTACCCGCGGGTGTCACTGTCCGTCTGCCAGATGGCTCGGCCGTTGCCCCACAGGTCCTTGGACAGGCGCTGGGCTCCGTGTCTTCGTAAGGGTCGGAACAGTCGCACGTAGATGCCCGAACCGCGCACGGCCACGGCCAGGCCCTCGTTGATGAGTACGGACAGCGCCTGTCGGGCCGTCGCCCGGGCGACGCCATGGCGCTCCATGAGGATGTTCTCCCCGGGAAGCCGGTCGCCGTCGGCGTACCGTCCGGAGCGGATCTGTCCTCGTAGTTCCTCGGCAATCTCCCGGTAGACCGGAGGGGATCCGTTTTCGGACGTCGGCACTACGTTCATCCTCTCGCCCAGGGGAGCAAACCGGTAAGCCCCGTCGATGCGGTGTGTCCAGTCGCAGAGTTTCCAGTGGATGGCACACAACGGGTATGTCCGGTTGCGGGATGGTTCATGCGTCATTGTGGGGTGGCCGAAACCGACCGGTTATGGGGCACCCTCCCGCGGGGTGTCGCCTTCCCTGAGGTAACGCGTGAACAGGTTGCCTTCGGCCTCCAGGAGGTGCGCCATCCGCACGGGCGTGCTCTTGGCTGAGCCGTGCTCCGGCGCGCCGGGGGTCCCCGGGCCGCCGGTGACGATGCGGGGCGACCCCGAGCCCAGCAGGTGCGGACTCACCGTCAAGCACAGCTCGTCCAACAGGCCCGCCGCCACGAACTCGGCCAACAGGTGCGGCCCTCCCTCGGTCAGCACCCGGTACAGGCCCCTCTCGGACAGGGCGTTGAGGATGTGCTCCGGGCCCACTGAGACACCGTCCACCACCACCAGGTCCGCGTGCGCGGCCACGAACTCCCGACGCGCGGCTGGAGCGGACCCGACGGTGAACACGATCGTGCGCGCGTCCTCCGGCGCGGTGGTGAGCAGCTCCTCGTCCACCTCCAGCGAACGCGACACCACCGCGATCCGCGGGGTCGCCGGGCGTCCAGCGCGCAGGTCCGCCCACACTTCGCGCGGCCGGACCGGACGGTACCCCTCCTGCCGGGCGGTCGACGCGCCGACCACGACGACGTCGCACAGACCGCGCAGCACGCCCATCACCCTGCGGTCGGACGCTGACGACAGGTCACGGCTGCGGCCGGACGGGCCGACCGCACCGCCGTCCGCACTGGCCACCATGTTCGCCCGGACCCAAGGCCGGTCCAGGACCGGCGGGTAGGCGTAGGCCTCGGCCAGGTCCACGTTCATGCGGCCGGGGACGGGAAGGAGTTCGCGGAACGGGGTCGACACCGAGGCGGTACCAGTGCGGTGAGCGGTGCCCGTGTGGTGAGTGTTCGACATGGTCACCCAGGTTAGATCCACCGAGGGCCGGGGAGCCCGTGGGAACCCCGGCCCCGCTGAATTCCGTCCCGGCGGCGTCAGCCGTGGCGGTGGGAGACGCGCCGCAGCAGCACCAGGGCACGGTCGATCACCCGCACGGGGCCGCCAGCGGACACGAACGGCCGCCCGTCCACGTCGGGCTCGGCAGTGTCCAGGACGGTCTCCCACGCCATGCCGTACTCGGTGCCGGGCAGCTTGAACTCCACCGACTCGGGTCCGCTGTTGAGCAGCAGCACGAACGAACTGTCGCGGATCCGTCGGCCCCGGTGATCCGGTTCCGTGATGGCGTCACCGTTGAGGAACACCCCAAGGGCGCGGTCGCCTGTGTTCCAGTCGTCTCCCTCCATCGTCGACCCGTCCCGCCGCAGCCACGTGATGTCGGGCAGCCCGTCCGAACCGGCCTTCCCGCCTTCCACTGGCCCGCCCTCCACGGGACTGCCCTCCACGGGACTGCCCCGGAAGAAGCGGCGGCGCCGGAAGACCGGGTGCTCGCGCCGCAGTTGGGCCAGTTCGCGGACGTAGTCCAAGAGGTCGTTCTCCGGGTGCTCGCCAGCGAGCCCGGCGCCCTCCCAGTCGATCCAGGCGATCTCGTTGTCCTGGCAGTAGGCGTTGTTGTTGCCGCCCTGGGTGCGACCGATCTCGTCACCGTGCGACAGCATCACCACGCCTTGGGACAGGTACAGGGTGGCGAGGTAGTTGCGGACCTGTCTGCGGCGCAGGACGAGGATCGCGGGATCCTCAGTGGGGCCCTCCACCCCGTGGTTCCAGGAGCGGTTGTCGTCGGTGCCGTCGCGGTTGTTCTCGCCGTTGGCCTCGTTGTGCTTGTGGTCGTAGGACACCAGGTCGGCCATGGTGAAGCCGTCGTGGCAGGTGATGAAGTTGATCGACGCCACGGGGCGGCGCCCGTCGTCCTGGTAGAGGTCGCTGGATCCCGCCAGGCGCGAGGCCAGCTCCCCCTTGACCGGCTCACCGCGCCAGAAGTCGCGCACGGTGTCCCGGTACTTGCCGTTCCACTCGGTCCACAGGGGCGGGAAGTTGCCCACCTGGTAGCCGCCCGGTCCCACGTCCCAGGGCTCGGCGATCAGCTTGACCTGGGAGATCACCGGGTCCTGCTGCACGATGTCGAAGAACGTGCTCAGCCGGTCCACGTCGTGGAACTCCCGGGCCAGCGCCGACGCGAGGTCGAAGCGGAACCCGTCCACGTGCATCTCCAGGACCCAGTACCGAAGCGAGTCCATGATGAGCTGCAACGAGTGCGGGTGGCGCACGTTCAGGCTGTTCCCGCAGCCCGTGTAGTCGAGGTAGTAGCGCTGGTCCTCGTCGCTGGTCCGGTAGTAGCCGAGATTGTCGATACCCCGCCAGGAGAGGGTGGGCCCCATGTGGTCGCCCTCGGCGGTGTGGTTGTAGACCACGTCGAGGAGCACCTCGATGCCCGCCTCGTGCAGCGACTTCACCATCGCCTTGAACTCCTGCACCTGCTGGCCGCGGGAGCCGCGCGCGGCATATCCGCTGTGCGGAGCCAGGAAGGCCAAGGTGTTGTAACCCCAGTAGTTGGTCAGACCCCGCGCCACCATCGCGTGCTCGGGCACGAAGTGGTGGACGGGCATCAGTTCGACCGCCGTCACCCCGAGCGAGGTGAGGTACTCGATCACCTCCGGGTGAGCCAACCCCGAGTAGGTGCCCCTCTGATGTTCGGGGATGGCCGGGTGCCGCATCGTCAGACCGCGCACGTGCGTCTCGTAGATCACCGTCTGGTGGTACGGCGTGCGCGGCCGCGACTCGTTGCCCCAGTCGAAGAACGGGCTGACCACGACGCACTTGGGCACATACTTGGCGCTGTCGGCGGTGTTCTTCCGGTCCGGATCGGCGAAGTGGTAGCTGAACAGCGATTCGTGCCACGTGAGGTTGCCGTTCAGCGCCTTCGCGTAGGGGTCGGTGAGCAGCTTGTTCGGGTTGCAGCGCAACCCGTGCTCAGGTTGGTAGGGGCCGTGGACGCGGTAGCCGTACTGCTGGCCTGGACCGATCCCGGGCAGGTAGCCGTGCCATACGAAACCGTCGTATTCGGTCAGGGGTATGCGGGTCTCCTCGCCGTTGTCGTCGAACAGGCACAGCTCCACCTGTTCGGCCGCCTCCGAGAAGAGGGAGAAATTGGTGCCGGACCCGTCGTAGGTCGCACCGAGCGGATAGGAACTACCTGGCCAGACTTCCACCATAGGCGTCGTCAGTCTCTTGGTATCGGGCCCCGTGCGGGCGTTGGAGTTGGTGACGACTTCTTCCTTCCGCTAAGGCCGCGGAAGTATGCCGAACTGGGCCGATAAGCATTCATCGGTCCAGTCCACTGGGGGCCTTTATGGGCTTATTGCACGGAAGGGGAGGATTTACCGGCGGGGTCGGGCCCGGTCGAGGATCAGGCCGGTGTCCACGCGCTTGGGAAGCGTCCCGAAAACACTGCCCCAGTCGCCGCCCAACCGTGACGCCGTGAAGGCTTCCGCCACCGGGGTCGGCGCGTAGCGCAGCAGCACCGAGGCCTGCAGGAGCAGCGCCATCAGCTCGACCACGGACCGAGCCCGGTACTGGATCTCGTCCAGGTCACCCAAGGCCGTCCCCAGCCGCTTCAGGGCCTCGTCGAAGTGGTCGTCGGAGCCCGCGGCGGTGTCCAGTTCGGCCAGGAAGGCCTCCACCGACTCCGGGGAACGCGACATCGCCCGCAGTACGTCCAGCGCCGCCACGTTGCCCGAACCCTCCCAGATGGAGTTGAGCGGGGAGTCGCGGAACAGCCGGGGCATCCCGGACTCCTCGACGTACCCGTTCCCGCCCAGGCATTCCAAGGCCTCGGCGGCGTGCACCGGCTGGCGCTTGGTCACCCAGAACTTGCCCACGGCCACGCCCAGACGGCGGAAGGCGGCCTCGCCCTCGTCACCGCGCACCGAGCGGTCCACGGCCCCCGCCAGACGCGTCATGAGCGCTGTGGCGGCCTCCGACTCCAGAGCGAGATCGGCGAGGACGTTGCGCATGAGCGGCTGGTCCACCAAGGGTTTGCCGAAGGCGCTACGGGACTCCGCGTGGTTGAACGCGTGCACCACGGCCGCGCGCATGCCGGACGAGGAGCCGATCACGCAGTCCAGGCGGGTGCTGTTGACCATCTCGATGATGGTGGGAACGCCCCTGCCTGGTTCGCCGACCGGGTAGGCGACGGCGCCGTCGTACTCCAGCTCGGCGGAGGCGTTGGACTTGTTGCCGAGCTTGTCCTTCAGCCGCTGGATGAAGAGGTTGTTCCGGCTCCCGTCCGGCAGCACACGCGGAACCAGGAAGCACGTCAGCCCCTCGGGGGCCTGTGCGAGGGTGAGGAAGATGTCGCTCATCGGTGCCGAGGTGAACCACTTGTGCCCGGTGAGCAGGTAGTGGCCCTCCTGCGTGGGAACCGCGCGCGTGGTGTTGGCCCGCACGTCCGAGCCGCCCTGCTTCTCCGTCATCGACATCCCGGCGATGAGGCCCTGCTTGGTCAACGGGGCCCGCAGCCCGAAGTCGTAGGTGCGCGCGGTCAGCAGAGGCTCGTACTGCGCCGCCAGCTCGGGGGACTTGCGCAGCGCGGGGACCGCCGCGTAAGTCATCGATATGGGGCACCCGTGGCCGCTCTCCGCCTGGGACCACAGGAAGAACTTGGCCGCGCGGGCCACGTGCGCGCCCTCGCGGTCGTCGGCCCAAGGGGCCGCGTGCATGCCGTGTTCCACGGCCTGGTCCATGAGCACGTGGTAGGCGGGCTGGAAGTCGACCTCGTCCACGCGGTGGCCGTAGCGGTCGTGGGTGCGCAGGACCGGGGGGTAGGTGTTCGCCGACTCACCCCAGGCCCGAACCCGCTCGGACCCTGCCGCGTTGCCGATCTCGCGCACGTCGGCTTCCGCCCAGCCCGCGCCCTCGCGGCGCAGGCCCTCCAACAGTGCGGGATCGTCGGCGGCACTGTAGTCGCCGAGCGGAGTGGCCTGATTGAACACCTCATGTGTGGCGGGCATACCGACTCCTGGGTCGAGGGACGGGTGGGTGCGGGAATCCTATCCCCGCATCGCAATCCCAATAGAACCAGGTTCGGTTTCAGGGCCAGAGAAGCTCCCGCCGCCAGCCGGAGCCCTCCCGCCGGTACCGAAGGCGCGTGTGCCGCCGGTCGGGGTCAGCCTGCCAGAACTCGATCTCCGTCGGCGCCACCCGGTACAGGCCCCAGTCCTTCGGCACCAGCCCGGGGTCGGCCTCCAACCGCGCGCGGCTCTCCTCGGCGACCACGTGGATGTCCGCCAAGCTCTCCAGAGGCTCGCTCTGCCTCCCGTGCAGCCCCGCCACCCGGCCCTCCAAGGGCCGCTCAGTGAAATCGGCCGCGCACTCCTCAGCACTCGCCAGCTCCACCGAGCCCTGAACACGCACCTGGCGTCCCTGCTTGCCCCAGAAGAACAGCAGGGCAGCCCTGGGGTTCTCAGCCATCTCGCGGCCCTTCGCCGAACTGGTCGTTGTGGCGAACCACCAGCCGTCCTTTGTCAGATCCTTCATGATGAGGATCCGCGCCGAAGGCGCCCCGTCGGCGTCCGCCGTCGCCACCGTCATCGCGTGCGGCTCTGGCACACCGGCCGCGATGGCCTCGCCCAGCCACGCCTCGAACAGCTCCACCGGGTCATCGGGCGCCTGCCCAGGGTCAAACGTGGCCAGCGGCCCCGCGAACACCGACAGCCCCCGCAACATCCCGCGAATCCCGTCCCCAGCCATCGCTGTCTCCACTCTTTGTCGTTTCCCTGGTCATGCCGAGAGTCATGCCGACGCTACTGCCTTCACTTCCGTGCCCCCAATCGCCCCATTCAGGGTTCCATAAGCCATCCGAAAATCCAAACATCTAAACATCTAAGCTCAGTGGCCAGGGGTGAAAGAGTAAGGGGCGGTCAGGAATGGTCTCCACGCCCGTGGCGGTATCTTTGTCGGTATCTTTGGCGGGGCCTACGACGGTGTCTATGGCGGTGTCTATGGCGGTGCCTGTGTCGGTGGTGTGGGTGCACCAGTGGTTGGGGGATTGCTCCCGTTCTTGGGGTTCCCTCCTTTCCCGCCGCCCGATTGTGGCCGTCTCCGCTACGCGCGTCAAGGTCGTCGCCATCGAGCGCTTCGCGCGTCAACGGCGCTCCACCTTGACCCGCTTCGCTGCGACGGCGGGTTGGCGGCTATCGGGAAAGTTGTGTCCTGAACGTGAACCAGAGGAGGAAGTAGGAACTCTCTGCGGAAGCGGTGCTGCACGCAAAGATGA
>NZ_BAAHAR010000055.1:0-53927 GCF_054777395.1 Nocardiopsis oceani | reverse complement strand
CCCGTACCGCACAGCGCCTGCTGGCCATGGCCGCGGCGATCTGGCACAACTGGGAGACCAACGCCCCCGTCAAGCGGTCCCTGATCGCCTACGACCACTGAAGACATCGGACTCAATCATCTAGGGTCGAAGGGCACGTGAACGCGTGCGTGAACCGACCGGGGGCACCGTGAACCTGCGTTTCCAGGAGCTCGACTGGCGGCCCACACCCATGGGCGTCATCAGTCTGCGGGTCCGATGGGACCCGATGGCCAAGGCCGAGGTCCACGAGATCAAGCTCGACGACGACTTCCTCATGTCCAGCCTGTTCGTCCAAGGGGAGATCGAGGTGGCCCGGCTGGCCCTGGCCGAACTCCACCGCCACCCGGTACCGCCAGGCGGGTACGACGTGGTGGTCGGCGGTCTCGGGCTCGGGCACACCGCCCTGACCGTCCTGGACGACCCGGACGTGCGGTCGCTCGTGGTGGTCGAAGCCCTCCCGGAGGTCGTCGCCTGGCACGAGGCGAAGCTCATCCCGGCGGGGGAGCGGCTCACCGACGACCCCCGCTGCCGCCTGGTCCAGGGCGACTTCTTCGCCCTCGCCGCCGGTGAGAGCCTCGACCCGCAGACCCCCGAGGGCCAGGAGGAATCCGGCAACCGCTTCCACGCCGTGGTCGTGGACATCGACCACTCACCCCGTCACCTGCTCAACCCCGCACACGCGCCCTTCTACGAACCCGTCGGGGTCCGCCGGCTCCTGGGCCACCTCCAGCCGGGCGGGGTCTTCGCCCTGTGGTCCAACGACCCGCCGGACGAGGACTACATGGAAGTGCTGCGCGCGGACTTCCAGGACGTACGGGCCGACGTGGTCAGCTTCCCCAACCCCTACCAGGAGCGCCCCGCCACCAACACGGTCTTCCTGGCGACGGCACCGACACCGGAGTAGGACTGGGCGGGTAGTGCGCGAGTAAGCACGGACCGTCATCGGATCGCCTGCTGGGGAGGGGTGAGCATGCTCGAAAAGCTGCGGAACGGGGTGCGGCGCGCCTATCAGAGGCGCGGATTCGAGCGGGAGACCGCTGTCCTCATCCTCAAATGTGCGGTCGCCGCCACGGTCGCCTGGGTGGTCGGCACACTGCTGGGAGCCACGTCCCAGGTCGGGTTCGCACCCTTCACCGCGCTGCTCATCGTCCGGCCGAGCGTCTACGGTTCGGTGCTCCAGTCCGGGCGCTACGTCGCGGCGGTCTTCGCGGGTGCCCTCCTCGCCGGGCTGGTGGGGCTCACGGTCGGCCCACAGCTGTGGTCGTTCTCCCTGTTGCTCCTGGCCGCGCTGGTGGCCGGGCAGGCGCGGTTCTTCGGCGGACAGGGCATCCAGCTCCCCGTGGTCGCGGCCTTCGCGCTCGCGGGCGGTACCGCCGAGAACCCCGAGGACCTCGGCTATCTCCTGCTGATGGTCTGCGTGGGTGCCGCGTGCGCACTGGCCACCAATATGGTCTTCGCCCCCGCGGTCCGGTTCCGGGACGCGGAGAACGCCGTCCTGGACTTCGCGGACGGCCTGCGCTCCCTCACCGGCGAGATGGCCGACGGCATGGGCCAGGGGTGCGACGGCCTGGACCTGGACTACTGGGGGCGCGCCGCGGACGGGTTCGACGGAACCGTCCGCAACGCGGAGGAGGCGGTCCTGCGACAGCAGGACCGGGCCCGGTTCAACCCGCGGCGCCTCATCTCGGGGGACCGTCACTCGCCCCGTGCCCTGGAGACCTACCGGGACTGGGTCTCGGCCCTGAGCAGGGCATCCCGGCACGTGCAGTCCCTGGTCCGGACACTGCGCACCACCAACACTTCCGGTTCACGCTTCCCCGCACCCGAAGACGGCTTCCTCCGCGACCTCGCCCCGCTGGTGCAGCGGGCGTCGGACATCTTCCGGACGGTCCACGACTACGGCGAACCCGATCGCGCGACCGTCTCCGAGGACCTCCGCGTGATGGTGGAGGACGCGTTGCGCCAGGTCGACTCCGAGCGCTCACGGATGCGGGAGGAGTGGGACAACGACCGGTGGCCGGTCTACAGCGCTCTGCTCACCGACGTCGAGCGCCTCTTCGAGGAGGTCCACCAGGGTTACGAGAACAGCACGCATGAGGACGCTGAGTGAGGATAGTCGCGCCCGGAGCGGGCAGGGAACGTTCATGGCACAGAAACCGAGACACACACGGACAATAAGCGTCACCAACAGAACCCTCGCCCTCCTTGGCACCGCCCTTCTCGTGAGTGCCTGCTCCACCACCGAGGCCGATGGTGTGGGGGCTCAGGGCTCCACCGGGGCCGGCGCCTTCGACCTGGGGCAGCCGGAGGACATCGCCACCGATTTCGACGTACCGTGGGGGATCGACTTCCTCCCCGACGGTTCCGCTCTGGTCGCCCAACGGGACTCCGCGGAGGTCGCCCGCGTGGCGCCGGACGGCACGACCGAGGAGGCGGGCACCGTCGAGGGGGTCTCGCACGGCGGTGAGGGCGGCCTCTTGGGGCTGGCCCTCGACCCCGGCTTCCCGGAAGAGCCCTACGCCTACGCCTACTTCACCACCGACTCGGACAACCGGGTCAGCCGGATCGAGTACGACCCGGACGTGAACTCCCTCGGCGACGCCGAGGTGATCGTCGACGGCATCCCCGCAGCGAACACGCACAACGGCGGCCGGATCGCCTTCGGTCCGGACGACGAGCTGTATGTGGCCACCGGTGACGCCGAAGTACCGGACGACGCCCAGGACACCGATTCACTGGCCGGGAAGATCCTGCGGATCACCACCGACGGCGAACCGGTGGCCGACAACCCGTTCGACAACCACGTCTACACGTACGGCCACCGCAACGTGCAGGGCCTGGCCTGGGATGAGGAGGAAAACTTCTACGCGACCGAGTTCGGCGCCGACACCCTCGATGAGGTGAACCTGGTCGAGGCGGGCGACAACTACGGCTGGCCCGAGGTGGAAGGGCCCGGCGGCGGTGACGAGTACACCGACCCGCTCATCAGCTGGGAGCCTTCGGAGGCCTCGCCCAGCGGCGCCACGGTCGCCGGCGAATCGCTCTACGTGGCGGCCCTGCGCGGTGCCCGCCTGTGGGAGATCCCGCTGAACGGGGACGGAACGGTCGGCGAGCCCGAGGCGCACTTCGTCGACGACTTCGGCCGTCTGCGCACCGTTGAGGCCCACCCGGACGGCGACGCCCTGTGGCTGAGCACCAGCAACCTGGACGCCTGGGGTACCCCCGGCAGCGACGACGACCGGGTCATGAACGTCCCGCTGGAATAGGGAGCCGTCGGACCGCGGCGCAGTGGACATAGGTCGACATACCGCGAGGTCGGAGAAACGCCGAACGAGGCACCTTCCGTCACCCTGAGTGCATATTAACTACTCTTAGTGGTTGTCTGGTGACGAAAGGTGCCTCATGTCTGCTTTCCGCTCGCATCGCCGAACTCCCCCCGGGCGATCCCGCCGCTTCCCTGCTGTGCTGGCCGCTCTGCTCCTCACCTTGACAGCGGCCGCAGCGCCCGGGGCGGCGCAGGGCACCCAGCAGGACATCAGCACTGTCACCGTCCACACCGGGGGAGAACGGCTCCCCGACGGTGAGGTCGGCCCGCTCGACGGGGTGACCCTGGGGCTCTACGAGTCGGAGGACAGCGAGACTCCGTTCTCCGATGAGGACTGGGCCACCTGTGAGTCCACGGGCGGAGTCTGTACCTTCGAGATCCCCATCGGAGCTGACGGCGTTTCTTCGAATACCCGGCTCTGGGTTGGTCAAGAGGAGGACGGTGTCCCCGAGGGATGGTTCACCAACCCCAGCCTGCGTACCGGGCAGGGCACCGGCGAGAACTCGGTCGAACGCGAATACCGGTATCAGACACCCGAGCTCACCGCGGGGTCGAGTTTCGACTCCCGAGACGACAACAGCTTTATGCGTGGATCCGATCCTGATCCCGGCTACTGGATGACCTCCTCGGGGTACTGGCAACAGTCGATCGACAACCCGCCGCTCCCACAGGTCTGCGGACTCAACGTCGCGCTCCTGCTGGACCTGTCGGGTTCGATGGAGGGCTCCCTCGACCAGCTCAAGGACGCGGCGGACACGATGGTCGACTCGCTGGTCGGGTCCCCCTCCCAGACGGCGGTCTTCTCCTTCGCCAGTGGTTCGCCAGCGCAGGAAGGCGAGAACCGGCCGGAGCTCGTGCCGGTCGCCACCCAGGGCGAGGCGGACGACTTCAAGGAGATCTACGCGGACTGGGAGGCCGTAGGCGGCACCAACCGGGACGAGGGGGTGGCCAAGGTCGCCGATGAGATGGCCGCCGCGGGTGAGGACTACGACCTCACCGTGATGATCACGGACGGCAACCCCACCTTCTACGCGGACGAGCAGGGCAACGGCAGCCAGACCCGCGTCATCGAGGTGGAGTACGGCACCTTCTCCGCCAACCAACTCAAGGGCATGGGCAGCCGCCTGATGGTGGCGGGCGTCGGACCGGGCATCGACGCGGTCACCGAACGCAACCTCCGGGCCATGTCCGGCCCGGTGAGGTTCGACGCCGACGCCGGCAACATCGCCAACGCCGACTACCTGCACGCGGACAACTTCGCCGAGGTCGGCCAGGCCATCCAGGACCTCCTAGCGGAGCTGTGCGCGGGCACCCTTTCGGTGACCAAGTACATCGTGCCTTCCGAGAACGAGGGCGACGACATCACTGGGGCCACTCAGGCAGGCGCGGGCTGGACCTTCGACGCCGCCGCCGTCGGGCCGGACGGCGGCGGGGTGGACCCGGAGAGCGCCACGACCGATGACACCGGAACGGTCAACTTCCGGCTGGACTACCCGACTGACACCGAGACCGCGGTGCTGCGCGTCACGGAGCAACAGCAGGAGGGGTACGAGCTGGTCGCCCCGGACGGGAACACGGCGATCTGCGAGATCCGTGAAGGGGACGGAAGCGCGGATCCGCACGGCTCCGAGTCTGTCGCTACGGGTGACGGGAACCCCGCTTTCGAAGTGGATGTCCCGCGCAGCAGCGCCGTCGAGTGCCGGATCTACAACAAGCTGTCCCCAGCCGAGCTCACGGTCGACAAGCAGTGGGAGATCGACGACCGGATCGTCGCCCAGGACGACCGGCCGGACGGGTTCGACGCGGACCTGGAGCTGTCCGGTCCGGGGGACGCGGACCCGTCGCCGCAGGACTGGGGCGAGGCCCGCGGCGGGTACTCGATCGGCGACGACGCCACCGGTACCGAAGAGGTGGTGATCCCCGAGCGGTGCACCCTCGACGAAGTGCGCATGGTGCGGGGGAACGACCCCGACACCCCGGTCGCCGTGGATCCCACGGACCTGGAGTTCGAGGTCTACGCCCAGTCCAGCGAGTACCTGATCACCAACGAGGTCTCGTGCGACACCAGGCTGACGCTGGTCAAGACCGTGGACAACAGCGGAGGCGGCACCGCCACCCCCGAGGACTGGGTACTGACCGCGGACGGCCCGACCATCGTGGAGGGCAACAGCGGAGACGAGGCGGTGACGGACGCCTGGGTCCGGCCCGGCCACTACGAGCTGACCGAGCGCGGACCCGACGACTACGGGTTCGACTCGTGGAGCTGTGTGCTCGACGGTGACCAGGACCCGGTCAACGACGGGCGTGAGGTCGGTATCGGGTTCGGAGACCACATGACCTGCACGGTGCACAACGAGTACCAGGAGCCGGAGCCGACCCCGTCGCCCACTCCCGCGCCCAGCCCGACGCCCACGTCCGACCCAACGCCCAGCCCTACGCCCACGCCGTCACCGAGCCCGACGGAGAGCCCGTCACCGGACCCGTCGCCCAGTCCCGAACCCGCATCGGTAGCCGGGCCGTCGGGTCCCGACGCACCCGGGCCGGCCCACGAACCGGATCTCCCGGTGACCGGGTCGTCGCTGGGCGGGTTGGTCGGGTCGGCCGCCCTGCTGCTCCTGGCCGGGGCGCTGTCCATCGCGATCGTGTGGCGTCGGCGCACGCGCCCAGTGGGGTGACCCCGGTGCGCTGAGGCGCGTCCGTCCCGGGAGGGCTCGACGCTCTCCCGGGGCTCCCCCGGGCGGCGCGGAGCGTGCTCGATAGTCTGGGCTCCGGTGACGCGGCGCCATCGGACAGAGTTCGCCCGGTGGACGTTCGGCCCGTATCCGTCCGCGCATCCCTGAGGAAGCCGATGAACGCTCTGCACCCGCAACTCGCCCGGGCCCGTTTCATACCGAGTCCGCCGATCGGCCGCACCACGGCGCGTCCGGCCCAGTGGCTGTCGGCACGTATGCGCCCCGGCCCCGTCCCCGACGACATGCACATCGAGGAGCGGACCGTTCCGGTACCGCCCGGGGCACCGGCGGTCAGCCTCCGGATCTACCGGCCCAAGACGCTCGTGAGCCCGTCCCCGGCGCTGTTCTGGATCCACGGGGGCGGCTACCTCATCGGCAGCCCAGTCCAGGACGAGCCCGGAAGCATCGATTTTGCCCGCAGGCTCGGGATCACTGTGGTCGCCGTGCGGTACCGAAAGGCACCCCAGAGCCCGGCGCCCGCCGCCGTCGAGGACGCCTACGCGGGGTTGTCCTGGGTGTTCGAGCACGCAGACGAACTCCTGGTGGACCCGGAGCGGATCGCGATCGGCGGGGCGAGCGCCGGAGGAGGTGCCGCCGCGGCGCTGGCCCTCCTGTGCCACGACCGGGCGGAGCTGAGCCCGGTCTTCCAACTGCTCGTCTACCCGATGCTCGACGACCGCACGGTCCTGCGCACCGACATGGACACGCGGCACGTGCGCCTGTGGACTCCGGCCGCCAACCGGTACGCGTGGAACGCCTACCTGGGCCGTGCGCCGGGGAGCGAGGGCGTTTCGCCGTACGCCGCTCCGGCACGGCGGGAGGACCTCTCCGGGCTCCCTCCGGCCTGGATCGGGGTCGGCGACCTCGACCTGTTCCACGACGAGGACCTGGCCTACGCCGAACGGTTGCGTGCCGCCGGTGTCCCCTGTGCCGTCACGGTCGTCCCGGGCGCGTTCCACGGTTTCGACGCGGTCTTCCCGAAGACGGACGTGGTACGCGGGTTCCGGGATGAGCAGGCCCGCGCCCTCCGGGACGCCTTCGGCCCCGGGGACCTCCCGCCTCGGTAACCCGGGAGAGGGGAGCCGAGCCCTGGTGGCCGGAGTCGGCGGCCGGTGCGCGGGGGAGGGCAAAGGCAAGGACACGGGGTGGACCCGCGCTCTCAGACGGGTCCACCCCGTGGGTACGGGCGGCGACGGCCTACTGTTCGACGGCGAAGGCGGTGACCCAAGCCAGGGTCGAGTTCCAGTTGATGGTCAGCTCGTTGGTCGAGTACGAGTCGATGTGGTCGATGTAGCAGAACTGGGGCGCGCAGCCGCTCAGGTTCGCGGCGGCGACCGGGTCCCAGGTCGCGGTGTCGGAGTTGGGTCCGCCCGCGAGTGAGCCGTCGGGCGGGTTGGGCAGTGACGGGTCGAGCTGGTTGGCGTACCAGCGGCTGTGCTGGTTGACCGCGTCGTTGGTGCCGTAGCCCGTGACGTAGGACTGGTTGAGCGCGTTGCGGCCCAGGACGTAGTCCATGCCCTGGAGCACGGCCTCCCGGAAGTGCGCCTCCCCGGTGAGGTCGTAGGCCACGGAGAGGACCACCAGGTTGTTCAGCACCAGGTTGTTGGATCCCCAAGCGAAGACGCCGTCCTCGGGTGCGTAGGAGAGCCCGTACGGGTGCTCCGCGACGTTGGTGAGGTACTGCTCGGCTCCCTCCACCACGGTCGCCCTGACCTCGTCCAGTCCCTCGACGCCGTCGGGCACGGTGGCGAGCTGCAGAAGGCCCAGGGGTGCGGTGTAGCGCCAGTCGAAGCCGTCCGCGACGAACACCTCCGGGTCGTTGTGCAGTTCGTAGGAGGTGACGGCGTCCCAGTAGTTGGCTGCTCCGGTGGTCAGGTAGAGCTCGGCGGCGGCCCAGTAGAACTCGTCGGAGACGTCGTCATCGTCGTAGGGTCCGCCGCCGTCACCGTCAGCGGGCGCGTACTCCTCGGGGTAGGCCACTGCCGAGTCCCAGGCGGTCTTGGCCGTGTCCAGGCACTCCGCTGCGAAGTCGGCGTCGTATTCCTCGAACACCCGGGCGCACTGGGCTCCGGTCGCCGCGAGGTTGAGGGTCGCGGCGGTCGAGGGCGGGTGCAGGTAGCGGGGCTCGGGGTCGTCCGCGGGCATCATCGGCATGGCCGTCCACGACTCGTCGTGGATCTTGTGGTGCGCCATCCCGGCGAACGCCTCGCCCGCGGGGACCTGCATGCTCAGCATGAACCCCATCTGCCAGCGGGCCTCGTCGAGCACGTCCGGCACCCCGTTGTCGGTCTCAGGTATGCGCAGCGAGGAGTCTCCCGCCCGGTCGGGGTTGCCCGTGGGGGCGGTGAGGGACCGCTCGTACACGCTCATGAGCTGGTGGACGGAGATACCGCCGTTCACCACGTACTTCCCGTGGTCCCCGGCGTCGTACCACCCTCCGGAGACGTCCAAGCTGTAGTCGCATGGCGAGTCCGGGTGGCAGGTGACCTCGGTGTCCCCTTGGTTGGGCGCTACGCCGACGTGCCCGGCGTCGCGCTCGTACCCGGGTGCGATGTCCCCGTCGATCTCGATGCCGCTGCGCTGCGGGTAGTAGAAGGAGAGGGAGTCGGTGGCGAGGGTCTCATACAGGTCGGCGTCGATCGCGAACGGATGGCTCGTCTCGTCGTCCGCGACCAGCGTGTAGTCGGACCCGGGTTCGGTGAAATCGGAGAAGTCGACGGTGTGCACCGCCTCCTCAGAGGAGTCGTCCACACCAGAGGGGTCGGTTTCGCCCTCCGCTACGGGAGTGCCGTCTTCGTCGGTGAGCTCCCAGGGCAGGGCGTCCTCCGCCTCGGTGACGACGGTCGCGTGCTTGGGGCCGTCGGGCAGGTAGCCCACCTGGTTGACCCTGACCCGGGGGCCGGTGTCGGGTTCGTGCACGGGGGGCTCGGCCCCGTCCAACAGGGAGACCTCGTCGAGGCAGAATGTCCAGTCGTCGTCGGCTCCGCCGATCTGGAAGGCGAGCTGGCCGTCGTCCCGGCTCTCCTGGACGGTGAAGGCGAACTCATGGGTCTCGGGCTCCGGGGTGAGGACCGCGCGCTCGTCCAGCTCGGTGCGGTAGGGCTCGTCGGGTTCCTGGACGAGCGCGCGGATCGGCGCGTCGCCGGAGGCGGTGAAGGCGAGGTCGTAGGACTCGTCCTCGACGAGGGGGACGTCGTCCTGGCCCACGATCAGGTCCCACGCGTCACCGGTGCCGCCGGGGACCTCGATACACAGTTCTTCATCCGGGGTGACGACCAGTTCCACTTCCTCGCTGGCCCACCACCCGGTGGTTCCGTCGGAGAAGTCGCCGTTGACGATGTGCTCGATGCGGTCCTCGTCGTCGGCCTGAACGGGGACGGCCGCGAGAAGTCCGCTGGTCAGTGCGGCCGAGGCGCCGAGCGCGAGGGCCGAGTTCCGTTTCCGTCTCAAGGGGTCCTCCTGGGGGAGAGGGATTGGGAGCGCTCCCAATAGTATGATCATTGTTGTGTCGACAGTCACAACATGTCAATAGGGGTAACTACTGCCTCATGTCCTACCGTTCCGGTGTGAGTACGCGATGGACGATCCACGGTGAGCAGCTGGTGGACGAGAACCGGCACATCCGCTTGTCCACGGTCGACGTCACCCTTCCGGGCGGGGTGTCCTTTACGCAGTACGTCGTGGCCATGCCTCCGGCCGCGATGACGCTGGCGGTCAACGACCAGCGCGAAGTGCTCCTCATGCGGCGGCACCGGTTCATCATCGACCGGTGGGTGTGGGAGCTGCCGGGCGGTTACGTGTACGGCGCGGAGAACATCGAGGCCGCTGCTGCACGTGAGGTCGAGGAAGAGACTGGGTGGAGCCCTCGCTCGATGGAGCACATGGTGACCTTCCAGCCCGCGATCGGGTCGGTGGACCAACCCCAGATCATCTACCTGGCGCGCGGTGCTGACCTGACCGACACCCCTCCGGACATCAACGAGGCACAGGAGATCCGCTGGTGGCCTCTGGAAGAGGCCGTGAAGATGATCGACCACGGTGAGATTATCGGTGCGTCCACGGTTGTGGCGGTGTACCGGGCGCTCACCCTGGTGTGAGGGCTTCCCTGGCGTGCGCGGTGTACGCCCCTACCTCTTCGCTGGAGACCGTGCCCGCGCAGTGCGGAGCGTAGTTGGCGAGGACCTGGGGGAGTTCGATGAGCTTGCGGCTGCTGTGCGCACCTGGCTGAGCCTCGCCAGCTGAAGCGTGTTCTTGTCTCGGGGCGGTGCCTTACCGGAGCTGCCACGATTCCTTGACCGGCTGCTGGATGGGGGCGGCCAAGAGCGCCCCGTCCTTGCTCTCGAAGGTGCTGTGCCGTGCACCCGCTGGTGCACCCCCAACACGAAAACGGCCCCTGGTGTGCGGAACGTTCTCGCACTTCAGGGGCCGTCTTTCGAACGGAGCGGATGACGGGAATCGAACCCGCGTTATCAGCTTGGGAAGCTGAAGTTCTACCATTGAACTACATCCGCGTTGCGCCGCCGGAGGGGACCGGCCAACGGTGGCTATCCTAGCCCACCTTCGGGGTCCGTGGGCAAGTCGGAGCGTTGGCGGGTGGTGCGGACGAGACGCCGCGGGACCGTTCCCGCAGGCGGTAAGTTCGGAGCGTGCTTCTCTCCGATCGCGATATCAGGTCCCAGATCGACTCCGGGCGGGTCCGGATCGACCCCTTCGACCCCTCTCTTGTCCAACCGTCGAGTATCGACGTGCGCCTCGACCGGTTCTTCCGGGTCTTCGAGAACCACAAGTACCCGCACATCGACCCGTCGGTCGAACAGCCGGATCTGACCCGGTTGGTCGAGACCGACGGCAAGGAGGCGTTCATCCTCCACCCGGGCGAGTTCGTCCTGGCCGCCACCCACGAGAGGGTGAGCCTGCCGGACGACGTCGCCAGCCGGTTGGAGGGGAAGAGCTCCCTGGGGCGCCTGGGGCTGCTCACGCACTCCACTGCCGGGTTCATCGATCCGGGCTTCTCCGGGCACGTCACCCTGGAGCTCTCCAACGTGGCGACCCTGCCGATCATGCTCTACCCGGGGATGAAGATCGGTCAGCTGTGCATGTTCCAACTGACCTCGCCCGCGGAGCGCCCCTACGGTTCCGCCGCCTACGGTTCCCGCTACCAGGGGCAGCGGGGTCCGACCCCGTCGCGCTCGCACCAGAACTTCTCCCGCACCTTGATCGGCAGCGACGAGGCATAGGCGGGGTCACTCTGGTGCCCCAAGCGCGGCTTACGGTACGGTCATGCTTTGACACGGTCTGTCGCGTAGCGCGCCTGTCACGCAATCGTGACACTTACCTCCCTAAAATGGGCGGTGGTAGAGATCACATAAGGGCGCTCTGTGGCGACGAGAACCCGCGCCGCAGGTCGGCGGACGTGTTTTATGGCGGCTAAACATGTTATTTGGTAGTGACATACCGCCTGAAGTGTGCGTACACATCTCGGTAAGGTGGCGCCCCGACGTGAACCAGGTAGCGGTTTCGCCCATTTTGGGCGCGCACGGGGGGGCTCTGCGCGGGCCGACTACCTGAGGGAACCGCGGGTCGACCAAGGAGCTCAGGGAGCCACCGGAGCGCCTCGCGGCAGGGAAAGCCCCATAGAGGAGACCGTGCCAGCAGTACGCGCAGACAACCTGTACAAGGTGTTCGGGAGACAGCCGAAGGCGGCCGTAGAACGGCTTTCCGACGGCAGCCACCGGGACACCATCGCCGACCTCGACGTGACAGCCGCCGTCATCGACGTGTCATTCGAGGTCCAACCGGGCGAGATCTTCGTCGTCATGGGCCTGTCCGGGTCGGGTAAGTCAACCCTCATCCGGATGCTCAACGGGCTCCTCGAATCGACTTCCGGCTCGGTCGAGATCGACGGCGTGGACATCACCACCCTGAGTAAGAAGAACTTGCTGAGCCTGCGGAGCCAGAAGATCAGCATGGTCTTCCAGCACTTCGCGCTGCTCCCGCACCGCACGGTGCTGGAGAACGCCGCCTACAGCCTGGAACTGCGCGGGCTGCCCCGCGCCGAGCGCCACGCCAAGGCGAAGGAGACCCTCGCACTCGTGGGGCTCGACGGCTGGGAGGACAAGCTCCCCCAGCAGCTGTCCGGCGGCATGCAGCAGCGCGTGGGCCTCGCCCGCGCCCTCACCGCCGACACTGACATCATCCTCATGGACGAGGCGTTCAGCGCGCTGGACCCGCTGATCCGCCGCGACATGCAGACCCAGCTCCTGGAGCTCCAGAAGAGTCTGGGCAAGACGATCGTGTTCATCACCCACGACCTCAACGAGGCCATGCGCCTCGGCGACCGGATCTGCGTGCTCCGCGACGGCCGTGTCGCGCAGGTCGGTACGGCTGAGGAGATCCTCAACGACCCGGCCACCGAGTACGTCGCCCGCTTCATCGAGGACGTGGACCGGACCCGGGTACTCACCGCGGCTTCCGCCATCGACGACGGTGTGGCGGCCGACGCGGAGACCCCCGAGGTCCCGGCCGCGACGCCCATCGCCGAGCTGTACGACAGCATGGCGACCGCTGAGCGCCTCCGCGTTGTGACGGAGGACGGTGAAAGCCTCGGTGTGGTCTCCCGGAGCTCCGTGCTCGCGGCGCTGTCCACGGGTAAGGAGGTGCAGGAGTGACCCCCGTCGAATTCCCCCCGAGTATCCCGCTCGGTGCTTGGTTCGAGGCCGGCAACCAGTGGCTGAAGAGCAACTTCGCCTGGTTCTTCGACGTCGTCGGAGAATTCATCCGCTGGGCCGTCGGCACCCTGTCCGACTTCTTCATCTCCCCGGGCGCGGGCCAGCTGGCTTTCATCGCCGCGGTCATCATCGCCGTGCCACTGGTGCGCACACGCCGGATCCCCTTGCTGGCGACCGTGGCCGTGGTCTCCCTGCTCTACATTCTGGAAGTCCAGTTCGCCCTGGTCGGTGCGCTGATCAACCAGCTACCGGAGTTCCTGTTCCTGTGGGCGATCGACCTGTTCAACCTGCCCATGCAGGTCGACGCCTACTTCCTCGTCTCGCTGGTCTTCCTGCTCGCCGTGACCGTGCTCGGTGTGCTCGACAACAGCAGCCGGACGCGCACCATCGTGATGACGGCCGGCTGGCTGGGCGCCGTCATCGTCGGCTGGCTGGTCCTGCCCATGCTGGTCACGAACCCGATGTCGGTCCTCGTGATCCTGCTGCTGAGCCTGCTGGCGGCCTCCGTCGCCGGGTGGCGACTCGGTGTGTTCGGGCTCATCGCCCTGACCCTGGTCGCCTCCGTCGGCCAGTGGACCAACGCGATGGACACCCTCGGCCTGGTGCTGGTGGCCAGCAGCATCGCCGTGGTCATCGCGATCCCGATCGGCATCCTCGCCGCCTACAACGACCTGGTCAGCAAGATCGTCAAGCCGGTCCTGGACCTGATGCAGACGCTCCCGGCGTTCGTCTACCTGATTCCGGCGATCTTCTTCTTCTCCATCGGTTCGGTGCCCGGCGTGGTCGCGACCATCGTGTTCGCCATGCCGCCCGGCGTGCGCTTGACCGAACTGGGCATCCGCCAGATCGACAAGGAACTCGTGGAGGCCGGTGAGGCGTTCGGTGCCCCGACCCGCAAGGTCCTCACCGGGATCCAGCTTCCTCTGGCGGTTCCCACGATCATGGCCGGTGTCAACCAGGTCATCATGCTGAGCCTGTCCATGGTCGTGATCGCGGGCATGGTTGGTGCCGGTGGCCTGGGCAACCAGGTCTACCAAGGCATTTCCCGCAACGACGGTGCACTGGGCTTCGAAGCCGGTATCGCCGTGGTCATCCTGGCGATCTTCCTCGACCGGATGACGGGGGCGATCACCCGCAACACCCCGCAGGCGCGCGCCGAGCGCGCACGCTCGTAAGAGTGAACGATGACGCAGTTTCCAAGGGAAGGAACACTCATGAACAAGCGGATCACCGCGCTCACGGCCCTCGGCCTGAGTGGCGCGCTCCTGCTCTCGGGTTGTGGTGAGGGAAGCGGTCTGGCCGACGGCCCCGAGGAAGACACCAACGGTGCCGCCGACGAGTGCACCCCCGGTGCTGAGCCGCCGGAGGTCGAGGAAGCGGACATCCCCCTGGTCGACGTTCCCGATGAAGGCGAGGACGCCGACGAGATCAACTTCGCGCTGATCCCGTGGGAGGAGGCCATCGCTACCACCCACCTGTGGAAGGTCATCCTCGAGGAGCAGGACTACGACGTCACGGTCACCGACCTGGACGTGGCCCCGATGTACCAGGGCGCCGCCAACGGCGACGTGGACCTGTTCATGGACACCTGGCTGCCCCAGACCCACGGTGACTACTGGGAGGACTACGGTGACTCGCTGGAGAACCTGTCCGTCTGGTACGACGACGCCAGCCTCAAGCTGACGGTGCCCTCCTACATGGAGGACGTCAACACGATCGACGACCTGCGGGCCAACGCCGACGAGCTCGGCAACCAGATCGTGGGTATCGAGGCCGGCTCCGGTCTGGTCCGGACCACGCGCGAGCACGCCATGCCGGGCTACTGCCTGGACGACGACTTCGAGCTGTTGGAGTCCTCCACCGGCGCGATGCTCGCCGAGCTGGACTCCGCGATCCAGGCCGAGGAGCCGATCGTCGTCACTCTGTGGCGTCCGCACATCGCCTACGTCCAGTACGACCTCAAGGACCTCGAGGACCCCGAGGGCATGATGGGCGGCGCCGAGACCATCCACGCGGTCGGTCGTGAGGGCTTCGCCGAGGACTACCCCAACTTCGCTTCCTGGCTGGCCGAGTTCGAGCTGGACGAGCCCGAGCTGGAGAGCCTGGAGGACCTGACCCTCGAGGAGCACGAGGACGACCCGGACGAGGGCGCCCGCGCCTGGCTCTCCGAGAACCCGGAGTTCCTCGAGCGCACCTTGGGTGACGACGCTGAAGGTCTGGACTTCTAAGTCCACAACCGCACATAAGCTCGTTTTACGGGCACACACATGAGACGGCTGCTCCCGTACCGGGGGCAGCCGTCGCCTGTGTGTCACCGCGGAGCCCGTATCGATGGCACCCCCCTCACATCGGTCCGCTCCTTGGAAGTCGAGTACTGAGGGAAGGCGAATCCACGATGGACAGGCGTAAGCGCACGGCTCTGGCAGCCGCGGGTATGAGTGGCGTACTCCTGTTGTCCGCCTGCGCCGGCGAGGGCGAGGGCCTGCTCGACGAAGCGGGCGGCGGGGACGACAAGGAGATCGAGATCGCGCTGATCGCCTGGGAGGAGGCCATCGCGGTCACGCACATGTGGGAGGCGGTCCTGACGGAGATGGGGTACGACGTGACGGTCACCGAGGTCGACGTCGCCCCCGCCTTCGAGGGCGTGGCCGCGGGTGAGATGGACCTGTACCTCGACATGTGGCTTCCGGTCACCCACCACGAGTACATGGACGAGTACCGGGGGCAGATCGAGACCCTGGGCTCTTGGTACGACAACGCCGTCCTCACCCTCGCGGTGCCCGGGTACATGGAGGACGTGCACGCCATCGACGACCTCCCAGGGCGCGCCGGTGAGCTGGACGGCACCATCGTCGGTATCGAACCGGACGCTGGCCTGACCCGGGTCACCAAGGAGGAGACCATGCCCGGCTACCAGCTGGACCAGGACTTCGACCTGGAGACGTCGTCGGGTTCGGGCATGATGGACGAGCTGGGGCAGGCCATCTCGCAGCAGGAGCCGATCGTCGTGACGCTGTGGCGTCCGCACCCCGCCTACGCCCAGCACGACCTGAAGGACCTCGAGGATCCCCAGGGGCTGATGGGCGACACCGAGAGCCTGCATTCGGTCGGGCGCGACGGGTTCTCGGAGGACTACCCCGAGCTGACCGAGTGGCTCCAGAGCTGGACCATGGACGACGAGGAGCTCGCCTCCCTGGAGGTCCTGACGGTGGGCCCCGAGGTCACCGACCCGGAAGCGGGGGCTCGGCAGTGGCTGGCGGACAACCCCTTCTTCCTGGAGCGCACCATGGGTGAGGACGCCGAAGACCTGGAGTTCTAGGCCGTCGCGCCGCGCACCGCGCCAGCAGCGCGCCGCGCGCCGTGCCCCACTCCGCGCAGCTTGTACAAACGGAAGGGCCGCCTCCTCGAGGGGAGGCGGCCCTTCCGCGTTGCTGCTGGATCCGTTCCGGACACCGGGCTCAGGGGGCGTAGTAGCCGCCCTGGGCGCCGCCGGGGTTCCACTGGTTGGTCTGGGCTGGCCTGTCACGCTTGGGCAGTGTGTAGGCGGCGATGAGGCCGCCGATGAAGCCGAAGAGGTGGGCCTGCCAGGAGACCCCGGGGTGCTGCGGCAGGACCCCCCAGATCATCGTTCCGTAGAAGATGACCACGCAGATCATGATGACGATGTCGACGGTCTTGCGTTCGATGATGCCGCGCAGGACGGTGTAGCCGAAGTAACCGAAGACCAGTCCGCTGGCGCCCACGGTCAGAGTGTGCGGGGCGGAGAAAAGCCACACGCCCACGCCGCTGACGAGGGTAATGATCAGTGTGGTGAGCAGGAACCTGCCCAGGCCGCTGAAGGCCACGAGTGACCCCAGCACGAGGAACGGCAGCGAGTTGCCGATCAGGTGGGCGAAGTTGCCGTGCATGAACGGTGCGGTCAGCACGGTCCAGGGTGCGTCGGTGTCCCAGGCGCGCAGCCCGAACTGTCGGTCGAGCTGGCCGTTGAGTGGGGTGTCGAGGATCTCGAAGACCCACATGGCCGCGAGCATCCCCGCTACGGTCAGGATGGCGGTGATTCTGGACTGCTTCACACCACCGAGGGTAGATGAATCAGCCTTGTGACGGTATGTCCTTGAGGCGCGTGGGGGCGAAGAGTCCGGTGTGTTCGGAAATGTCTCACGAGGTGAGCGAGCGCTTGCGGGGCGGGATCCCGGAGACGGCCATGAACGACTCCACCTTGGCGGGGTTGGTCATGCCGGTCAGCGGCAGGTAGGCACGCGAGGTCCGGCGGCTCTTCAGTGACGGGAAGCGCTTGGGTCGGCCCGTATGGTCGCAGAGCCCCAGGGAGCGGATGCGCCCGGGCAGGACGTAGTACGAGCCGATGTCGTTGAAGGGGACCGTGACCACGTAGTTCCCGCGCTCGTACCGGAACTCCTCCTCGGAGACCTCCAGTACCGGCGCCTTGATGAGGTGGCCGTGGACGGCGAAGGCGGCGCCGCCGAGCGCGAAGATGGCGCCGAGGACGATGGTGGCCCAGTGCCCGGGGTCGACGAACGCGACCACGAGTCCGAGTGCAATCAGAGCGTAGCCAGCCCACAGCTCCACGTACTTGCGTCCTACAGGGCAGACCAGACGGACCGATTCGGACACGGCGGATGCCTCTTTCGCTGGGCGGGGCGGCTGGGGGTGACGGAGGCCGTCACCCGGAACCCTATCCGGTTCGTGGGCGCAGGGTTCCCGGTTTCGGTCAGGTCGTGCGTGGGGTTCGGGACGTCTCAACGCCGGTGTGACGGGGGCTGGCGGCCTTCGCCTGGGAGTACTGCATGACATCCCTTCATCCCATGATTGGTTTAGTGGATGTATAAGAATCGACCCGGGCGGATGCCTGCTTGGGTCTACCTCGTTGTATCAGCCCCTATGAGAGCTTTGGGGTGTTTGTCCGCTTCTCGTTGAGTGATCGGGCGTAACGGCATTGTGCATAAACAATGTTTACGCTTCTGTGAAGGGTGTTCTAGGGGAGTCCTTGCCCGGCAATGCATTTCGAGGGTGTCCGAATCTCCGTCCGAGCTCCGGATTCTCGTCTGACATCCCTGGCCTGCGGGTATGCCTCGTTGACTACGTGTTACCAGCATGTTGAGCTGCTATGTCGACGTTGGGGGCCGCATGAGCGCGAACCGGTTGCGGATGGGTCACGAATCCGGCAGTAGGGCTATACAGACATTTCGCTCAATGGTCTTCTGAACGACTAATCGCCTAAGTTCGGCGGGGTATGCGTGTACCGCGCAAACGCCGCATGCACGGCTCGTTTTAGTGATCAAGGGTGTAAGTAATGCACAAACGCGGAAAGACCATGGCAGTCGCCGCTGCGGCGGCGTCAGCCGTGCTGGTGGCCAGCGGTTGCACCGGCGACGGCGGCGGCGATGGAGCGGGCGGCGACAAAGAGGTCACCTGGGTGATCAACAGCCTGCCGGCCGCCTGGCAGGGCATCAGCGCCGCCGGCGGCAGCGTCTACGTCATCCAGATGCTCTCCGGTGTGCTGCCGAGCACCGGCACATGGCTGCCGGACGCGGAGACGTACGAGTACGACATGGACGTCCTCGCCGAGGAGCCGGAGCTCATCAACGACGACCCCGACGAGGGCCCGTTCGAGTGGACCATCACCCTCGCCGACGACGCCGTGTGGAGCGACGGCGAGGACATGACCGGTGAGGACCTGCGGACCACCTGGAAGCTAGCGACCAACCCCGACGAGGGCCACTGCACCGGCTGTGACTCCCGCCTGTCCACCGACTACGACAAGGTCGAGGACATCGAGGTCGACGGCAAGACCGCGACTATCCAGCTGAAGGAGGGCCTGGGCAACCCTGAGTGGGAGAAGCTCTTCGACGCCCACAACGTCGCCGGCGGATTCCTCCCCTCGCACCTGGCCGAGGAGCAGGGATGGGACGTCGAGGACCCGGACGACTTGGGCGAGTACTACGACTGGCTGCACGCCGAGCGCCCGGAGTGGTCGGGCGGCCCGTACCAGATCGTCGAGGGCGACCTGGAGAACGAGGTCATCAAGGAGCCGAACCCCAACTGGTTCGGTGAGACCGAGCCGGCCCTGGACCGGATCACGATGCCCTACAACACCGACGAGGGCACCTTCGTCAACGCGTTCGTCAACGCCGAGATCGACGGGGCCAACCCCGCCGACTACAACGAGGACGTCGTCGTCCAGCTCGATGACCTCGAGAACGCCGTGATGGAGATCGACGAGGGCGCCTCCTGGGAGCACCTCAGCTTCAACTTCGAGAACGAGGACCTCCAGGACGTCGAGCTGCGCCGCGCGATCTTCACCGCGATCGACCGCGACGACATCGCCGCCCGCAACTACGAAGAGGGCTACCCCGAGTACGAGCTGAAGAACAACCACACCTTCCGGAACGACAGCGAGTACTTCGTCGACCACTACGCGGACACGCCCCAGGGAACCGGCGACCTCGACGAGGCCCAGGAGATCCTGGAGGACGCGGGCTACGAGCTGGACGGCGACACCCTCACCCTCGACGGTGACGAGGTCGGCCCCTTCAGCCTGCGCAGCACCGACTCCGACGTGCGCAACACCTCGGTCCAGGTGATCCAGTCCCAGCTCGATGAGCTCGGCATCACCACCAACATCGACATGACCGACGACCTGGGCACCATGCTCGCCGAGGCCGACTACGACATCGTCCAGTTCGGCTGGCAGGGCAACCCGTGGTTCGCGACCAACCCGGACCAGCAGTGGAACAGCAACAGCGCCAGCAACTTCGGCGGCTACGAGAACGAGGACGTCGACGAGCTGACCGCCGATGTGGCCAACGCGCCAGACCAGGACACCGCCGCGGACCTGGCCAACGAGGCCATGGAGATCCTGGTTCCTGAGGCCTACGTCATGCCGATCATGGCGGAGCCGAACTACTTCTTCGCCAACGAGGACTTGGAGAACGTCTCCGACCACCTGTTCTCCAGCTACCGCGCCACCTACAACATCGGTGATTGGGACCTGGCCGACTAGTTCGGCCCGGTGCCTCAGACCCGGCCCCGGGTCACCAACCCGGGGCCGGGTCGGTCCTCGTTCACCCCTGAAGGATCACACCCATGCTCGTTTACACGATGCGGCGGCTCCTGAGCGCGATTCCCGTCCTCGTCCTCGCATCCATCCTCACGTTCGTGATGATCGACGTCTCCGGTGACCCGCTCGCCGACCTGAAGACGGCCCAACCCCCGCCGGAACCCGCGGTGATCGAACAGGAAGAGGAGCGCCTCTACCTGGACCGGTCGATGCCGGAGCGCTACGTGCTCTGGGTCACCGGTATCGGCGGCGACGGGGACATCGGCCTGCTCCAGGGCGAGTTCGGCCCCTCCGTGCAGGGGCCCCAGTACGACATCGGCGAGAACATCGCCGAACGCCTCTGGACCACCCTGCGCCTGGTCGGTATGGCGATGCTGTTCGCGCTCGGTCTGGCCGTCCTCGCCGGTGTCGTCAGCGCGATCAAGCAGTACTCCAGGATCGACTACACGCTGACCTTCATCGGCTTCCTAGCACTGGCGATGCCGACCTTCTGGTTCGCCGGAATCGTCCAGGCAGGTGGTGTCGCCTTCAACGAGGCGGTCGGTGACCAAGTCTTCAACACCATCGGGGACGGGCGGTTCAGAGCCGAGGGCGAACCGTTGTGGGACCAGTTCCTCAACGCCTTCGCCCATATGGCCCTACCCACGATCGTGCTGATGCTGACCACCTTCGCGTCGTGGAGCCGGTACCAGCGCACCTCCATGCTGGAAGTGCTCAACAGCGACTACGTACGACTAGCCAGGGCCAAGGGTCTGCGCAACCACGTGGTCATCCGGCGGCACGCCCTGCGTACCGCTCTCATCCCGTTGACCACGGTCGTCGCCCTGGGCGTGGCCGGCATCATCGACGGTGTCATCCTGACCGAGGTCGTCTTCCAGTGGCGGGGCCTCGGCGACTTCTTCATCACGGCTGTGGAAAACAACGACTCCTACGCGCTGATGGGCTGGCTGCTGCTGAGCGGAACCGTGGTCATCGTGGCCAACCTCATCGCAGACCTGCTGTACGGCGTGCTCGACCCGAGGATCCGCTATGAGTGACAACGGCAAGACCGCGGCCGATCGCCGCGGCCCCGCCGGGGGCGGGGTCGGGCCCCGTAAGGATCGCACCCAGCTGCAGATGGTCCTGAAGCGGTTCTCCCGCCACCGGCCGGCGATGATCAGCCTGGCAACCCTGATCGCGATCGCCGCGTTCGCCTTCTTCGGTCCCTTCTTCTGGACCTGGGACCACACGGTTTCACGGGAGATCGCGAGCAACCAGCCGCCCAGCGGCGCGCATCCCCTAGGCACGTCGTCTGCGGGGCAGGACGTCCTGGGCCAGCTCATGAGGGGCGCACAGCAGACCCTGAAGGTCGCCCTCACGGTCTCCTTCTGCGCCGCCGCCTTCGGTTCCGTGTGGGGAGCCACCTCCGGGTACTACGGGGGCCGTACGGACGCGCTCATGATGCGGGTCGTGGACGTGTTCATCATCGTCCCGCCGCTCGTGGCCGTGGCCGCGCTCGCCGGCAACACCACGGGCGGTACCACCTGGGCCACGATCGCGCTGATCATCGCCCTGTTCGCCTGGGCCACCATCGCCCGTGTCGTGCGCGGTGTGGTGCTCTCGCTGCGGGAGCAGGAGTTCGTCGAGGCGGCCCGGGCCTCCGGTGCCTCGGCCCCGTGGATCATCCTCCGCCACCTGCTGCCCAACGCGGCCGGTCCGATCATCGTCGCCGCGACCCTGCTGGTGGCGGTCGCGATCCTGATGGAGGCGGGCCTGTCCTTCCTCCAGTTCGGTATCCAGCTGCCCGACATCTCGCTCGGGCAGATGATCGGCGACGCGCGGACGGCGGTGTCCACCCGACCCTGGCTGTTCTACCCGCCGGGTGTGCTGCTGGTGTTGATCTGTCTGACGATCAACTTCATCGGTGACGGACTCCGGGATGCCCTCGACCCACGACAGACCACGGTGCGGCGATGACGACTACTGAGCACATGAGCAACGAAGAGGCGGCCCTAGCCGAGCACGACGAGGTGGTGCTGCGGATCAGCGACCTCAGCGTCACCTTCCCCTCCGACGACGGGCCGCTGCCCGCCGTCCGGGAGGTCTCCTACGAGCTGCGCCGGGGCGAGGCCCTGGGCATCGTGGGAGAGTCCGGCTCGGGCAAGTCCGTGACCTCGATGGCGATCATGGGCCTGCTGCCCAAGAACGCCCACGTGGAGGGCCGGGCGGAGCTCCTGGGACAGAACATCATCGGGCTGTCCGACAAGGAGATCAGCAAGGTGCGCGGGCAGAAGATCGCGATGATCTTCCAGGACCCGCTCACCTCGCTCAACCCCGTGTACACGGTCGGGTACCAGATCGCAGAGGCGGTCCTCGCGCACCGGAAGGTGGGCAAGAAGGCCGCGATGGACCGGGCACTGGAGCTGCTGGAGATCGTGGGGATCCCGTCCCCCGAGCAGCGGCTCAAGCAGTACCCGCACGAACTCTCCGGCGGCATGCGCCAGCGCGTGGTCATCGCCATCGCGATGGCCAACGACCCGGACGTGATCATCGCGGACGAGCCCACCACCGCCCTGGACGTCACCGTTCAGGCCCAGGTGCTGGACGCTCTGCAGGCGGCCCGGCGGGAGACTGGTGCCGGGCTGGTGCTCATCACGCACGACCTCGGCGTCGTGGCGGGCCAGGTCGACCGGGTCGGCGTCATGTACGCCGGGCGCATCGTCGAGAAGGGCCCGGTCGAGGACGTCTTCTACCGCCCCGAGATGCCCTACGCGCTAGGGCTGCTGGGGTCGCTGCCCAGGCTGGACGGCGAGCGCGATGAGCGCCTCACCCCCATTCTCGGCACCCCGCCCTCCCTGATGGACCTGCCTCGGGGGTGCGGCTTCGCGCCGCGTTGCCCCATGGCCAGGGACCTGTGCCGCGAGGAGGAGCCCACGCTACTCCTCACCAGGGAGAACGGGGACCGGGGGGTGGCCCAGGAGGGTGACTTCAGTGCCCACGTGGCCGCCTGCCACTTCAGTTCCGAGCTGGCGGATACCCGCGCGGACGAGCTGTTCCAGGCGACCGCGGTGGACACCGAGGGCATGGAATCGGTGGCTGACCTCGCCGGTGCCGAGTCGCTGGCCGCGGAGGCGGCCGAAGAGCTGAAGGAGGCGGCAGAGGAGCCAGCGGAAAGTGCCGGGGATGCCGACGGTGCCGAGCCGGAGATCCTCCTCAGCGCGACCGACCTGGTCAAGGAGTTCCCGATCCGGTCCAAAGGCCTGCTGAGGCGCAGGATCGGTGAGGTTCAGGCGGTCTCGGGGGTCTCCCTGGAGCTGCGCGAACACGAGACCCTCGCGCTCGTGGGCGAGTCCGGCTGCGGGAAGTCGACCACGGCCCGCCTGCTGCTGAACCTCATCAAGCTCACCTCGGGTGAGGTGGCCTACATGGGCAAGCCGCTGCAGGGCCTCTCGGACAAGCAGATGCGTCCGCTGCGCCGGGACCTCCAACTGGTCTTCCAGGACCCGTTCGCCTCGCTGGATCCGCGGATGACGGTCTCGGACATCATCGCCGAGCCGATGAAGATCCACCGCAAGGGCCACGGGGCCGCGAAGAGCCGGGTGAAGGAACTGCTGGAGCTGGTGGGCCTCAACCCCGAGCACGGTTCGCGCTACCCGCACGAGTTCTCGGGCGGTCAGCGCCAGCGCATCGGTGTGGCCCGAGCGCTTTCGCTCAACCCCAAGGTGCTGGTACTCGACGAGCCGGTGTCTGCGCTGGACGTGTCCATCCAGGCGGGTGTGATCAACCTGCTGGAGGACCTCCAGGACGAGCTGGGCCTGTCGTACCTGTTCGTCTCGCACGACCTGTCCGTGGTCAAGCACATCGCCGACCGGGTGGCCGTGATGTACCTCGGCAAGATCGTGGAGACGGCAACGACGGAACAGCTGTTCCGGGCTCCGGCGCACCCGTACACGCAGGCGCTGATCTCGGCGATCCCGCTGCCGGACCCGGTCAAGGAGCGGACCCGCGAGCGGATCACCGTCAGCGGTGACATCCCCAGCCCGGCCAACCCGCCGTCGGGCTGCCGGTTCCGGACCCGGTGCCCGAAGTTCGCCAACGAGCTCTCGGAGTTCGAGCGCACCAAGTGCGTGGACCAGCCGCCGGACCTGTTGGACCGGGGCGCCGGGCACAGGGACGCGTGCCACTACTCCGAGGTGGTCGAGCTCATCTGATCCGGAAGATCTGAGAGGTCGGGAACGGCGTCGAGGGGCGACTACAGCCGCGCCTCGGCGCCGTTTCGCGTTCGGCGGGGTACGGGTTCCGCAGGCGGGGAACCGCGGAGGGGCGGGTTTGCGAACCGCCGGAAACGCTCTGGCTTGGAGGGCTGACGTTCGGTTAGGTTCGTTCTTCAGCATGCTCCCGAACGGCCGCTTCCGAAGGAGATTCATGACCCCCGCAACCCCCCGACGGTCGGCGGGCCGGAGCCGCCGCGGATGGCTGGCCACGGCCGCCCTCCTCGCGGTCCCGCTGATCCCCCTGTCCCTGACGGCCGCACCCGCCGCGGCCGACACGGTCGACCCGGCCGAGCGCGACGACGAACTGCGAGCCGACATCGACGCGATCCTGGAGGACCCCGCGCTGGAGGGCGCGACCTCCGGGGTGGTGGTCACCGAAGCGGACACCGGAGAGGTGCTCTACTCGCGTGACGCCGGAACCGAGCTGCTGCCCGCCTCCAACATGAAGACCTTCACCGGGGCGGCCGCCCTGGAGGTGTTGGGTGCCGACCACACCTTCGAGACGGAGGCCGTGGTGGAGGGCCCGGCCAAGGGCGACGTCGAGGAGCTTTACCTGGTCGGGGGCGGTGACCCGACGCTGAGCGAGGCCGACCTGGACACGATCGCCGCGGACGTGGCCGCCTCCGGTGTCACGTCGGTCGGTGACCTGTACGCCGACGACACCTGGTTCGACGACGAACGCCTCGTGGACGACTGGTGGCCCGAGGACGAGCCCTTCGCCTTCTCGGCGCAGATCTCGGCTCTCACCGTCGCCCACGGCGACCGCTACGACACCGGGGTGACCGAGGTGACCGTCACCGCGGGCTCGGAGGGCGATCCCGTGATCGTGGACCCGGGTGCCGCCGACGGCTACGTCGAGCTCGACAACCAGGCCGTCACCGGTGCCCCCGGGAGCGAGGACACGCTCGTGATCGACCGACTGGTCGACACCAACACCATCGAGGTCAGCGGTTCCCTGCCCGCGGACGCCGAGCCGTCGGTGGAGCTGCGCACCGTGGACGAGCCCGCCGGGCTCGCAGGGCACCTGTTCGCCCAGGCCCTGGAGGAGAACGGTGTGCCGGTCGAGGGCGGGGTCGCCCAGGGTGCTGTCCCGGACCAGTGGGATCCGGAGGCGGTGGGCGAGCACACGTCCATGACGCTCGCGGAGGTCATGGTCCCGCTGATGAAGTTCAGCAACAACGGCCACTCGGAGATGCTGGTGAAGAGCATCGGCCAGGAGGCTTCGGGCGAGGGGACCTGGAAGGCCGGTCTGGCGGCTCAGGAGGAGGCGCTGCAGCGGGTGGGTGTGGACACGTCCGATCTGACACTCAATGACGGATCGGGGCTGTCCCGGGGCAACTGGGTCACCGCGGACACCGTCGTCGACCTGCTCACCCACGCCCAGTACGCCCCTTGGTACGACGACTGGCACCACTCGCTGCCGGTCGCTGGCGACAGCGACCCGTTCGTCGGCGGAACCCTGGCCTCCCGTATGGAGGGCACCGCGGCCGAGGGGGTCGCCCAGGCCAAGACCGGCACGATGACCGGGGTGAGTGCTCTCTCGGGCTACGTGCAGGGCCCGGACGGCGGTGAGTTGTTCTTCAGTGTCGTCAACAACGACCACGAGGGTGCGGCCCCCACCGACGTACAGGACGCGATCGTGGTCCGGTTGGCCGAGTACCTCGGCAACCAGGCCCCGGAGCCGGCGACGCTCGCGCAGAGCGGTTCCGGCGGCGGTGAGCTGGAGTGCTCCTGGGAGCTCACCTGCTGATCCCCCGATGGCGCCCTGAACACCCCCGATGACGCCCTGAACACCCCCGATGACGCCCTGAACACCCCCGATCAGGGGACGTGGCCTCTGCTGAGATCGTGAGGCCCTGGCCCGCGGGACGCGGTCCCGCGGGCCCTTCCCGTGCCGGGACGGGTGCGCGGACGCGGCGGGCCGGGGTTATCCACAGGCTGGGGACGCTGACTGTCGCCGCCGCGGTGAACCTGTCAGGGTTGTGCCTGTCCGCCAGCCTTCGCGCGGACACCCACCCCCTCGCGCTGCTGCCCGGCTTCTCCGAGCGCTCCCGGTGTCTGCGGGGAGACCCCACCAAGAAGGGCGTTTGTGACTCCACCCACCGCTGAAGCGGCGGGCTTCCCACGGCACCTAACCGGTGCCGTAGAGGGCCAGCCCGGCCCTGAGGATGTTCGTCGCTCCGACCACGTCGGCGTGCTCGCTGAACGAGCATTCAACGCACCGGAACGTCTCCTGCGTGACACGGTTCTCCTTCGCGATGTGCCCGCAGTCGGGGCACGTGCGGGAGGTGTTGCGGGGGTTCACCGGGACCACAGCACGACCAGCACTCTCAGCCTTGTACGCGAGGATGCCCAGGAAAACCCCCCAACCCGCGTCCGAGATCGAGTAGTTCAGCCCGGCCTTCGCCCGCGCCCCGTTGGGCAGGTAGGCGCCCGGGGCGTCGGGGTCGGGTTTGGGTTTGGGAGCCCTGACCATGTTGGCCACGGTCAGGTCCTCGTGCGCGATGAAGTCGTTCTCGCGCACCAGGTCCAGGGCTGTCTTGTGCGCGTGGTCCAGCCGTTGGCGGGCGACCTTGCGGTTCAGGCGGGAGACCTTGGCCGCCGCGCGCCGGTGGCGCTTGGTGCGATTGCCGGGCTTGCGGCGGGGGAAACTGGCCAGCTCCTGTTGAGCGTCCGCGAGCGCGTCGGCGTTGGTCTTGCCGTGGCGGGGGTTGGGCAGGTGGGTGCCGTCGCTGGTGGTGGCGAACGAGGCGATGCCCATGTCGATCCCGACGATCGCACCCGTGGACGGCAGGGGTTCGGCGGGAACCTGGTCGCAGGCCAGCACCACATACCAGCGGTCGCCCTCGCGCTTGATCGACACGGTTTTGACCCGACCCTGGATGGGCCGGTGCTGGTGGGCGCGGACGTGCCCGACCCCTTGCAACTGCACTCGGGTGTCGGCCAGGTGGTCGGCACTGTTCCACCGGCACCCGTCCCCGTCCGTGGGGAACACCACCGTGTCGAAGTGTCCGGCTCCTTTGAACCTGGGGTAGCCCGGCGTCTGCCCTGCCTTGACCCTGCGAAAGAACGCCTGGAACGCCTTGTCCAACCTGCGCAGGGTGGCCTGCTGGGAGGAGAACGACCACCGGCCCTGACGTTCGGGGTCGAAGGCGCGGATGTCTTTGAGCTGTCCCGACTGGTCGCCGTACTTGATCTTGGTCCGGGACGCGTGCCGGTAGGCGTCCCGGCGTTCCTGCAGCGCGGCGTTGTACAGCGACCGGTGGTCGTTGAGCATCGCCGTGAGTGCGCCGACCTGTCGGTTGGTGGGGCGCAGCAGGAACTTGTAGGAGCGGATCACAGGCGCTCCCACTGGGTGTCGATGTACCGGCGCACTGTCTCCTGCGAAACGACCCCGACCGAGGCGGCGAAGTACGACGACGACCACAGCGTCGGCAGCCGCGACCTCAGGTGGCCGAACTCGGCGCGCAACGCTCGGGAGGTGGAGCCCTTGAACTGGTGGGCCACGTGGGACGCCGAGGACTTGGGATCGTGCTTGACGAAGAGGTGGACGTGGTCGGGCATCACTTCGAGCGCCACGATCTCCCACCCCTTCTCTTCAGCCTTCGCTTTCAGGAGTTCTTCGAGCCGCACAGCGACCGCGCCGGTGAGCACAGGTCGGCGGTACTTGGGACACCACACGAGGTGCATCCCGAGGTCGTACACGCCGCCTGAGAACCGGCGGACCCTACGCGGTGAGCTCACCCCTTGATTATACGTGATGTGTGTGTATAACCGAACCAGTAAAGAAGGGAAATGATTCCCCCACCGGCTAAAGCCGGTGGTCCCCTCGCTAGGAGAACTGATGGATTCGCTGACCATCACCTCGGTGTTCGGCATGATCGTCGGCCAGGTGCTGGCCACCCGGCGCGACCTGCTGCCGACCGTGGAGATCCGTCGGAGCAGGTAGCCGTAGCAAGGTTCGGGGGCAGCGGCCCGGGCGGAAGAGCGAAGCAAACGGCCCGGGTGTGCACCCAGTGGTCCCGGGAGTCAGCTCAGCCGACGGCGCGTTCGCGGTCGATGAGGCGGCGCAGTGCACGGTAGACGTCCGCGGTGTCGGGCCGCGGGTCGCTGATGCAGCAGCGCAGGAAGTAGCCGTCCGAGGCAGCGGCCACCCCGGCCCGGGCGGCGGGATCGGGAAGGTAGGGCGCGAGGAAGGCGTCGACAGCCGCGGTCCAGCGATCAACCTGGGGTTGCAGTGAGGGCCGCCGGGCGGCGATGAGGAACAGCTCCATCTCGGCCAAGGCGTGTGACCGGTCGGCCCCCATCCCTTCGGTGATGAGGGCGGCGAAACCGCGCAGCGCCTGGTCCGGGTCGTTCGGCAGGGCTTCCACCACGGATACGTAGGCGTCGTTCACCCGGGTCAGCGCGTTGACGAGGAGGTCGTCGACGGTCGCGTAGTAGTACGTGACGGTGCTGGGCGGGACACCGGCCTCGGTGGCCACCCGGCGCTGGCTGACGGCGGCGACGCCGTCCCGCGCGATGACGCCCATGGTGGCGTCGAGAAGCAGCCGACGCCGCTGCTCGCCCTTGCGTCGGCGGCCGTCGCTGATGTTCGCCGGGTCCTCGCCCCACTGGTTGGTGCTCACGTTGTCCCATCTTGCCGGAAGGCCGCCGGTGGTCAGTGCTGGCCGCCCATCTCCAGGGCCATAACCCCGGCGATGACCATGGCGATGCCACCCACCTGGACCCAGGTCAAGGTCTCACCAAGAAAAATGCTGCCGATGACCGCGACCAGGGCTACCCCGGCCGCCGCCCACACCCCGTAGGCCACCCCGAGCGGCATACCGCGGGTGAGGGCCTGGGAGAGCATGAAGAACGCGGAGGCGTAGCCGACGACGACGAAGATCGAGGGCAGGAGCTTGGTGAAGCCCTCGGAGAACTTCAGGGACGTGGTGGCGAAGACCTCGAGCGCGATCGCGATGGTCAACCAGATCCACGGCATGGTGCCTCTCCTTTGCGAATAAACCTGAGCGGTTGATCAGCTTTCACTCCATAAAACCTGAGCGATCGATCAACATTCTAGGTCGGCGGGGTCCGCAGGGGCAAATACCTGGGCTTTCCCGCGCTAGAGACCTCGGTCACCCAGTGGACGAGGCACGTACCCCCTAGGTGTATCCTCGTCGGTTCCGGGCGTGCTGGCCGTGCCTCCGGATAACCGCTCTATACCGATGCATGGGATTTCCGAACCTTTTCGTCGCTGGAGCGTCTTACATTGGCAAAGGCAGTAGGTCGGGTTCGAGTTGGACTATGGAGGTTCAGACGTGACGGGTAAGACCCACCCGGCGGTGACGCGTCGGTTTGGCATCGGTCTGGTGGCGCTCGCGCTCGTCGCCACGGCCTGTACTTCCGGTGACGCCGAGACGCAGAGCAACAGCGACCCCGATGCCGAGCCAGCCGAGCTGAGCATCACCCCGGAGGACGGCGTCGAGGAGATCGAGCCGAACACCCCCGTCCGGGTCAGCTCCGAGCACGGTGTCATCACCGACGTCCAGGTCGACCAGGTCGAGCTCGCCGAAGCCGACGCTGAGGGCGAGGGGGACGCTGAGGGCGAGGACGAGGACGACGGCGACCTGTACGAGATGACCGGAACCCTCAACGAGGACGAGGACGAGTGGGTCAGCGACTGGAACCTGCGTCCGGGCTCCGAGATCGTCGTCACCGCGACGGCGGAGAACGAGGCCGGTGAGGAGACCGAGCTCAGCACCGAGTTCACCACCCTCGAAGCGGTCGCCGGCCAGCGCCTCGAACTCGAGTCCAACTTCCCCAGCTCCGGTGACACCGTCGGTGTCGGCATGCCCGTGGTGATCAACTTCGACCTGCCCGTGAGCAACCACGAGCAGGTCGAGAACTCCATGGACGTCGTCGCCGAAGAGGAGGTCTCCGGTGCCTGGCACTGGGAGACCGACCAGATGGCGGTCTTCCGTCCGGAGGAGTACTGGGAGCCGTACCAGGACGTGACGGTCGACCTGAACCTCTCCGGGGTTGAGGCCTCCGACGGCGTCTACGGCGTGCGCAACTACCAGATCGACTTCGAGATCGGCCGCGAACTCATCGCGACCATGCACGTCCCCGATCACGAGATGGAAATCGAGATCGACGGTGAGCACGATCGCACCCTGGAAGTGAGCAACGGGGCGGGCACCCGGCACTTCGACACCACGACCAGCGGTGTCCACGTGCTGATGGAGCGCTACGAGGAGTTGACCATGGACTCCGCGACCGTCGGCATCGCCGAGGACGACCCGGGCTCGTACCTGGTGGACGTGCAGTACGCCGTGCGCACCTCCAACAGCGGCGAGTTCGTGCACGAGATGTCCAGCAACGGCGCCATCGGCTCGGCCAACAACTCCAACGGTTGCACCAACCTGCGGATGGATGACGCCCGGTGGTTCTACGAGGAGACCCTGATGGGTGACATCCTCGACACCACCGGTACCGACCGCGAGTTCGAGTACAACAACGGCTGGGGTTACTGGCAGCCGACCTGGGAAGAGTGGCTCGAGTTCGACGAGACCGGCGAGCCGCAGACCACGGCCCCGGGCACCCCCGGTTCCGTCCACGGTGAGGACCTGTAAAACGTAGTCGGTAACACGTAGCCGACCGGCCGGAACGGCCGACGGCGGGAGAACACGGCCCTGGGGCGTCGTGGTGCGTACGGCACCGCGGCGCCCCTGTCGTGTCGCCCGTACGGGAGGTTGACCGCCCGCGCGGGACCGTCCGGGGCAGGAACACCCCGGTGCAGTACGGGGTTTTCAGCCCTCGCCTCCGTCCGGCCCGCTCAGCCGTGCCACGAGGGCGTCTATCACCAGGTCGGTGACGGTCGCCATGTCCACAGCGTCCGGGTCCAGCAGCCACTGCACCTGGAGCCCGTCCATGGCGGCCAGGATCGCCGCGGCGGCCGACCTGGCGGGGGAGTGTCCGCTCGGCCCGGGGGTCCCGGCGGCCTTCCTGTGTGCCGGCCCGATCCGGTCCAGGACCGCGTCCTCGACTTCCTGCCGCAGAACCGAGTAGCGCTCACGGAACCACTCCTGTGCGGGGTGTTCGGCCGTGGCGCTCTCCGCCGACAGCACCGCGTACAGCTGGGTGGTCCCCGGGCGCTCTGCGTTGCGTTCGGCCGTGGTGACCAGGTGGTCGAGCATGCCGCTGCCCTCGGGGGCGGGATCCGTGGTGTCGCGTAGCTCCAGCACGGCGGTGAGCAGGTCCGTCTTGGAACCGAAATGGTGCAGGACCCCCGCCGGGGTGATGTTGAGCATCGCCGCGATGTCGGCCAGCGACGTGTTGTTGAAGCCCTGTGCCGCGAACACGTCGGCCGCGGTGCGCAGGATCTGTTCGCGGCGGTTCACCCTTTTGCGCGGAGCGTTCTCGGCGGGTCTGGCCTCGTGGGAACGCGTGTCCGCGGGGGTCGTCTCGCTCATTCCTGCTCTCCACTTCCTCGTGCCGGGGGTACCCGGGGTCGGTGGCTGGGGGCGAGCCCGGGTCGGTACCCACGCTATCGAGATTTCCTTTGCCCCTCTTGCTTAATGAACATTAAGTAACTAACGTCTCGGCTCAAGAGACACAGATCACAGGGCAAGGGGCTCATGAGTTCAGACCTTCGCAAGCGCGTCACCCGACTGTCCCTTGAGGACAAAGTGCTCCTGCTCACCGGGCGTACCGCGTGGATCCTGCACGGGAGCCCGGAAGCCGGACTGCTGCCGATCACCGTTTCCGACGGTCCGGCCGGGGTGCGCGGCACCGAAGCCACCAGCCAGGAGCACTCGGCCAGCACCCCCAGCCCCACCGCGGTGGCCGCTGCCTGGGACACCGGACTCATGGAGCGCGTCGGGCGGTTCTTCGCCGCCGAAGCCCGCCGCAAGAACGTCGACGTCGTCCTCGCCCCGGTCCTGAACCTCCAGCGCTCCCCGGCCGGCGGCCGCCACTTCGAGTGCTTCTCGGAGGACCCTCTCATTACCGCCGCGCTCGGGGCCGCCTTCGTCCGCGCCGTCCAGGGTGAAGGCGTGGGCGCCTGCCCCAAACACTTCATCGGCAACGAGACCGAGCGGGAACGCACCTCGTACCACTCCCGCATCGACGAACGCACGCTCCGAGAGGTCTACCTTCCGCCCTTCGAGGCCGCCCTGGACGCCGGAGCCTGGACGGTCATGGCTGCCTACAACGGCTACGACGACGGTGCCGAGGCCGCCTTGGCGACCGAGCACCGCGGCCTCCTCACCGGCCTCCTCAAGGAGGAGCTCGGCTTCGACGGGCCTGTGTTCAGCGACTGGGCCGCCACCCGCAGCACCGCGCCCGCCGCCAACGCCGGGCTCGACGTCGTGATGCCGGGGCCGCACGGCCCCTGGAACGAAGCCCTGGTCGAAGCGGTCCGCTCCGGCCAGGTGCCCGAGTCGGCGGTCGACGACAAGGTCGTCCGCCTCCTGCGCCTGGCCGAGCGGGTCGGCAAGCTCGACCGGGACACCGCGCCCGCGGTCGACGGCGAGGACGAACAAGCCGTGCTGCGCGAGGTCGGCTCGCGCGGCCACGTCCTCCTGCGCAACGAGGGCGCCGTCCTCCCGATCGACCCGAAGGCGGTCCGGCGTGTGGCGCTCATCGGCCCCAACGCCGTCGACGCCTACACCCAGGGCGGCGGTAGCGCACACGTCAACGCCAAGTACCTGGTCAGCCCGGCGGACGGTCTGCGCGAGGCCCTGCCCGACGACGTCGAGATCACGCTCGTGCGCGGCGGCGACCCCCGCCGCCACCTGCCCGTGGTGACCCCGGAACGCCTCACGGAGATCGACCTGACCCTGTACGACGGCTCGGGGAAGGCCGTCGACGGTCCGGAGGTCGACAGCGGCGCGTTCCACGTCGGTGCGCCGGAGGGGGCGGAGCGGGCCGCGGTCAGCGCGTCGCTCACCCTCACGGAGCCCGGAACCCACCGAGTCGAGGTCGCCTCGGTGGGCCGGCACACCATCCGGATCGACGGCGCGGTCGTCGCCGACGGCGGCGACCGCGCCTCGGTCGACGACATCCTCTATTCCCGCCACTCCAACCCGGACGGGCCCAGGGTCGACGTCGAGGTCCCCGAAGGCGGCGCACCCGCGACCGTGCGGATCGGGATCGACACGGAGGTCGGAGACTTCGGCGGCTTCGGCCGCGGAGTCATCGCCCAGATCCGCCACCAGCCGCCGGGTATGACCAACGAGGAGGAGATCCGGGAGGCGGTCCGGGCGGCCGAGGACGCGGATGTGGCCATCGTGGTGGTCGGCACCAACAACGAGGTCGAGTCGGAGGGCTATGACCGCCCCACCCTGGACCTCCCCGGCCGCCAAGACGAACTCGTCACCCGGGTGAGCTCCGCCAACCCGAACACCGCGGTCGTGGTCAACGCCGGAGCCCCCGTGCTCCTGCCCTGGCTGGACGAGGTCCCGGCGGTCCTGTGGTCCTGGTTCGGCGGCCACGAGTACGGTCACTCGCTCGCCGACACCCTCACCGGCCGCGCCGAGCCCACCGGGCGCCTGCCCTGGACCCTGCCGCGCACCCACGACGACGTCCCCGTCATGGACACCCACCCCGCCGACGGTGTCCACACCTACGACGAGGGCGTGTTCGTCGGCCACCGCGCCTATGACCGCGACGGGGTCGAACCCCACCGGCCCTTCGGCTTCGGCCTGGGCTACACCAGCTGGGAGATCGGCGGCGCAGAGCTGTCCGCCACTGCCGTCACCGTCTCCGACCAGGACGGCGGCCTGCTGGCGGAACCCCTCACCGCCACCGCAACTGCCACCAACACCGGCACCCGGGCCGGGCACCACGTGGTGCAGGTCTACGTGGAACCGCCCGCCGACAGCGCGGGGACCACCCGACCGGTCCGGGCCCTGGCCGCCTTCGCCTCCGTGCACGCCGCACCGGGGGAGGAGGTCACGGTCCACCTCGACATCCCGCCGCGCAGCCTCGCGGTCTGGGACCCCGCTACGCATTCGTGGCGCACACCGGAGGGCACCTACCACCTCTCAGTGGGGTCCTCCAGCCGCGCCATCGCGCACCGGTTGGCTTTCGACGTGCGCTGAGTCCACCCCCCACCGCAGGTTTTCCTAAGGAACCAGCATGAAAGTTCCCATCCCCCGAAGAGGGACGGGCAGCCTCGCCCGACAGCGACTCGCCGGCCAGCTCCCTGCCCGGCAGGGCCTCTCCCGCCGCGGGCTGCTCCGAGCCGGAATGGCGGCCTCCGCCGCCGGCTCGGTGGCCGCGCTCGGCGGATGCGCCGCCACGGTCGGCCCGGCGGGCACCCGTCCACTGGTCCCGCCGAAGGACCCGGACGAGAACATCGAACTCACGTACTGGACCTGGTGGCCCAACTTCCAGGCGGTCGCCGACATCTGGAACGAGGAGAACCCGGACATCCAGGTCCGGGCCGTCACCATCCCGGGCGGCCTGGACGGCGGCTACGCGATGATGTTCAACTCGCTGGTCGCGGGCAACCAGCCCGACCTGGCCCAGGTCGAGTTCTTCCAGATCCCCTCCTTCCTCCTGGAGAACGGCCTGGAGGACCTGAGCCAGTACGGCGCCTTGGACCACGCCGACCACTACGACGAGTGGCAGTGGTTGCAGGCCGCCTACATCGACGGCCACTACGGGATGCCCGTCGACTCCGGTCCGATGCTGTTCTTCCACCGGGCGGACAAGTACGAGGAGTGGGGGATCGAGGCCCCCCAGACCTGGGACGAGTACGCGGAGGCGGCCCGGCAGGTCGTCGCCGCGGAGGACGGCGCCTTCATCGAGTCCTTCCCGGTCGGCGACGCCGACTGGCTGGCGGGCCTGTGCATGCAGGCCGGGGCGCAGTGGTTCAGCTCCGAAGGCGACGAGTGGTCGGTCGACTTCCTGGACGACGGGTCGGTCAGGGTGGCCCGCTTCTGGGAGGAACTGGTCCGGGAAGGAGTCCTGAACCTCACCCACCCCGTGTGGTCGACCGGCTGGTTCCAGGGCTTGCAGCAGGGCACCATCGGCTCCTGGGCCGTGGGCAGCTGGGGCGACGCCATCATCGAGGGCAACGACCCCGACAACCCCGGCGCCTGGGCGGTCTCCGGCCTTCCCCAGTGGGAGGGCGAACCGCGCCGTGAGGGCGCCTGGGGCGGTTCGGCCTCGGTCGTGCTCAGCGGCGCCGACCACCCCCACGAGTCGGTCCTGTTCGCCAACTGGCTGTCCACCGACCAGCGGGCCGTCGACGCGATGATCACCGAGTGCGGCATCGGGTGGGCGGCCTCCCAGGAAGTCAACGAGAACTCGGTGCGCAGCCAGGGGCCGGACCCCTACTTCTCGGACCAGGACTTCACCGAGATCGTCGGTGAGACCGCCGATCACATCCCCGAGGACTGGATGTGGGGCCCGACGCTGAGCGCCACCAAGAACCACATCAGTGACGCCTTCGGCGCCGCGGTCTCCAACGACACCTCCTTCGTCGACGCGCTCGCGGCCGCCCAGGAGAACACGGTCAGGGACATGCGCGCCAAGGGCCTGTCGGTGAGGAGCGAGTCATGACCACCACCACTCGCACCCCCACCGCCGCCTCCGGCGCGAAGCGGCCGACGGGGCAGCCGCCCAAGCGCCGGTTCAAGGCCGGAACGTTCACGCCCTGGGGGTTCCTGGCACCCTTCCTCAGCCTGTTCGTCCTGTGCTTCCTCGTGCCGATCGGCTACGCGATCTACCAGAGCTTCATCCAGGTGCAGCGGCACGGGCTCTTCGGTGAGCTGGGCCGGGAAGCGGTCTTCGCCGGGTTCGGCAACTACAGCCGGGCGCTCGCGCAGGACACGTTCATCGACTCGATCGGCCGCGTGCTGCTGTTCGGCGTCGTCCAGGTCCCGATCATGCTGGGCCTGGCGCTCGTCCTCGCGCTGCTGCTGGAGTCGGCCTCGGCGAAGTGGCCCGGCTTCTTCCGGGCGATGTACTTCATGCCCTACGGTGTCCCCGGCGTGGTGGCCACCCTCCTGTGGGGCTTCCTGTACGTGCCCGGGCTGTCGCCCATCGTGGACGTGGCGGGGTGGGTCGGGCTCGAAATCGACCTGCTCGGCGACGGCGCCGTCCTGTGGTCGATCGCCAACATCATCACGTGGCTGTTCATCGGCTACAACATGCTGATCCTGATCGCCCAGCTCAAGACCATCCCGAGCGAGCTCTACGAGTCCGCGCGGATCGACGGGGCCGGACCCTTCCAACTGGCCCGCCACGTCCAGCTCCCGCTGATCCGCCCGGCCCTGGTGCTGACCACGATCTTCTCGATCATCGGCACCCTCCAGCTGTTCGCGGAGCCCCACATCCTCGCGGGCTTCACCACGGCCATCGACTCCTCGTACACACCCAACATGGCGGCGTACAACTCCGCCTTCACCGACAACGACTACAACGTGGCCGCGGCCCAGTCGGTCATCGTGGCCCTGACCGCGTTCGTGCTCTCGTTCGGGTTCCTCTGGTTGGTCAACAGGAAGGACCGGCAGCGATGACCACGACGAACAAGGCCTCGACGAAAAAGACCGGGCCGAAGGGCAAGGCGCCGGCCCGCCGCAACCCCACCGGCAAGGGCGTGGCCACCGGTGCGCCGCTCCGGTCCAAGATCCTGGTCACCTCGATCCTCGCGGTCGCCGCCTGCTACTTCCTGGTGCCCGTGTACTGGGTGTTCGTGGCGGCCACCAAGACCACCTCCGACCTGTTCAACTCCCACGGTTTCCTGCTCGGTGACTCGTTCGCGCTGTGGCAGAACATCGTGGACGTCCTCACCTACCACGACGGCATCTTCTGGCGCTGGACGTTCAACAGTCTCCTGTACTCGGTGTTCGGCGCGCTGCTGGCCACGGTGCTCGCGGCCGCGGCCGGGTACGCCCTGGCCAAGTACGAGTTCCGGGGCCGGGAGCTGGTCTTCGGGCTGGTCCTCGGCGGAGTGCTCGTTCCGGCGGCGGCCACCGCACTGCCGCTGTACCTGCTGTTCAGCCAGATCGGGCTGGCCAACACCTACTGGGCGGTGCTGCTGCCCAGCCTGCTCTCCCCGTTCGGCCTCTACCTGTGCCGGATCTACGCCGCCGCCTCGGTACCGGACTCCATCGTGGAGTCGGCCCGACTGGAGGGGGCCGGTGAGGCGAGGATCTTCTTCACGCTGGGGTTGCGCATGATGGCCCCGGCGCTGGTGACGGTCTTCCTCTTCCAGCTGGTGGGCATCTGGAACAACTTCTTCCTGCCCCTGGTGATGCTCGCCGACGAACGGCTCTACCCGATCACGCTCGGCCTGGTGACCTGGCAGTCCTACCAAGGCCGTGACATCGACATGTACATGCGGGTGGTCACCGGATCCATGCTGTCGGTCATCCCGCTGATCATCGCCATCATCATCCTCCAGCGCTACTGGCGGGGAGGTATGACCGCGGGCGCCATCAAGGGCTGACCCGCGCACAGACCGGCGGGGCCCCGACCGAGCCCTTCGGGGGTCCCGCCGCCCACTCGTGCAAGGGCCGACCCGCCCTGGCGGTCTCGTGGACGCCTCCCGGGCGGGTCTCATCCGTGCCCGGGGTGCCGGGTGAGCCGGGCGTTGTGCGCGCCTGCCGGGAAGTCCCCGACCCCGGGCGGCAGGTGGTCGGCGGCCAGGCGGCGCATGCCCGCCTCGCTGGGGGAGCCGGGTTCGGTGCAGTACAGCATGACCCGCTGGTCGGACTCGGGCACGTGCAGCACCTGGCACTCGAACTCCAGCGGACCGACCAGTGGGTGCTCTACGCGCTTGTGGTAGCCGCGCCGCTCCTGGACGTCCCGTTCCTCCCACAGCCGGGCGAACCTGGGCGAGGTGCCGAGCAGTGTCGTGACCATCCGGCTGATAACGGGGTCACCGGGGTAGCGGGCGTAGGCCGCGCGCAGGTCCGCGACGGAGTTGCGCTCCATACAGTCGCCGGAGCTCCGCCCCGCCACGCTCGGATCGTCGTCGGGCCGCCGGAACATCCACATGATGATGTTGCGCTCAGGGGCGGCGACCGCGGACATGTCCCCGATGAAGTGGGTGGCCAGTTCGTTCCAGGCGAGTACGTCGTACTTGGCGTCCAGTACGTAGGCGGGTGTGGCGGTGAGGCTGTCCAGCAGGTGCCGGATCGCGAGCGTCACCTCCCGGTCGGGTCCCCGGACCGGAGGCGGCTCCTCCCCGGACACCCGGAAGAGGTACGCGCGCTCGTCCGCCGTCAGCAGGAGAGCCCGGGAGAGCGCGGACAGGACCTGGCGGGACGGGCGCGGGCCGCGTGCCTGTTCGAGCCGCACGTAGTACTCCACCGACATCCCGGCGAGCTGGGCGACCTCCTGGCGGCGCAGCCCGGGGGTGCGCCGCCGACCCGTGTCGGGCAGTCCTACGTCGGCTGGCACGACGCGGGCGCGGCGGTCGCGCAGGAACGCCGCCCGTTCGGAGCGATCGGCCATCACGGGCCTCCTCGGGGCGCATCGGACGTGGTACGGCTCGGGCGGGGTACGGCTCGGACGCGGCACCGTGCGCTTTGGACGTCAGCCTGTCTCCAGGGTGCACGACGGTAGCGCCGAAGACACTGGTACCGCCGGTACCACCATCGGCCGGTCCCTTTCCCCGGTTGTTGGCGCTGCCCACGATGGGGGCATGAACGAGTACACGAGCGAAGCACAGGCCGAGCGGACCACCGGCGGCACCGGCGTCGCCCTGGTCACGGGCGCCAACAAGGGCATCGGGTTGGAGACGGCCCGGCTGCTGGGCAGGGAAGGCATGACCGTTCTGGTCGGGGCGCGGGACACGGAGCGCGGCGCGGCGGCGGAACGGGTTCTGCGCGACGAGGGTCTGGACGCGCACACCGTGCGCCTGGACGTCGCGGACAACGAGAGCGTGAAGGCGGCCGCGGCCCGGGTCGAGGCGGAGTTCGGCCGGCTGGACGTGCTCGTCAACAACGCGGGGGCGGCCTTCGGCCGGGGATCGGGGCCGAGTACCTCCGACCCCGACCAGCTGCGCGCGCTCTTGAACGTGAACACGGTGTCCGTGGTGACGGTGACCAACGCGTTCCTGCCGCTGCTGCGCCGCTCCCGTGCGGGACGGGTGGTGAACGTGTCCAGCGAGGTCGGTTCGATCGGCTCCATGACCGACCCGGACCACCCCTTCTTCGGGATGACGGGATCCGTCGCTTACCCGGTGTCCAAGACGGCGGTCAACATGCTCACGGCCCTGTACGCCAAGGAGCTCGCACACACGTCCGTGAAGGTGAACGCCGCCAACCCGGGGTACTGCGCCACCGACCTCAACGGGCACAGCGGCGACCGCACGGCGGCACAGGGCGCGCGGGTGAGCCTGCACCTGGCGACGCTGCCCGAGGACGGACCGAGCGGGGCCCTGTGGGGCCATGTGGCGGTGGCGGGGGATCCGGACCGGTACGGGGTCCTGCCCTGGTGACCGGCGCCCCGGGGCGGACCGGAGCTGGGCGGGTGGCGCGGATCCGTCGTGCCACCCGCCGGTAGCGGTCGGTTCAGGCCGTCTCGGGGGCGAGCCTCGCTCTGGCCTCCATGAGGGCGAAGCCCAGCAGATTGCGTCCGCGCCAGTACTGGGGGCGCTCTGCGTTCTCGTCTTCCTTGCCGATGCCGATACCCCACACGCGGTCGCGGGGGCTGGCCTCGACCAGTACCCGGTCGCCGGTGCCGAGCAGGAACTCCCGCAGCTCCTCGTTCTGGCCGAACTTGGCGACATTGCCCTGGACGACGATTTCGAAGCGCTCCTGTTCCCAGACTTCCTGGTCGAATCCCTGGATCTCCCGGCCGATCTCCTTGGCGTCGCGCGGGTCGTCCGCGGCGATGATCCGTTCCGCGGCTCCGGCGTCCCCGAACAGCCGCGCTTTGCCGGTCATCATGAAGTGCTCGGCGGTGCGGTAGGTCGTTCCGTCCACGGTGAAATCGGCCGGCCACCACTGGGAGAGGCAGCTCGCCGATATCCCGTTGGACGTCGGTTGGTGCTCCCAGAAGTGCACGTACTTGATCCGCCCGTCAAGCTTGAGCAGATCCTCGACTGTCCTCGCATCGGCAGAGTTTCGTGAGCCCGTCATGGACGGGAGTTTCCCAGAACCCCATGAGGGGTGGAAGCCCTTGACAGGGGGTTTCGTGTGTTTCGGCGGGTCTGGGGTGGCCTGGGCGCCTACGGGGCGGGGATGGCGGCCCCGAATGTGCCACCTGGAGCGTGTCGGCATCGGATCGGTGGCGGCGCGGTGACGGGGTTCCGTGAGCGGGGTCCCAGGGGAGAGGGGCGACCGGACCAGTGGCGGGCTCGCGGAGCCGGTCGGCGGGTCCGGCACACCCGGAGCGGCGCGGGTCACGTCGTAGTAGCGTTGCGGGAAGCCCCAGAAGCCGTAGGTCAGAAGGGGTGTCGTCCGCAGTGGCGCCGACGGTGAGAGGTGCGTTCTCCCCATGCGGGGAGGGCACTGGGACCGCTGTCGGGCGGACGGTGTCACCAGACCAGCCGGGGATCCGTGTTGCTTGCAGCACCAACACAGTTGAATTTTCAAGTATTTGTGGGGGCCCAGCTCCGATGGCCGAGACGCGTTGGCTCGACGATGACGAGCAAGAGGCCTGGCGTGCCTTTCTGAAGGCCACCCAGCTGCTCGACAGTGCCCTGGACCGGCAGCTCAGGCACGCATCCGGCCTTTCGCACGCCAACTACCAGATTCTGGCGATGCTCTCCGAGGCTCCGGGGCGCGAGCTCACGATGACCCAGCTGGCGCGCCTGCTGCGCTCCTCGCAGAGCAGGCTCTCGCACGCCGCCGCGCGGTTGGAGGCCGACGGGAAGATCCGCCGGTACAAGCGCCCGGACAACCGGCGCACCACCATCGTGGAGATTCTGCCCGCCGGGGTGAAGGCCCTCGAAGCCGCGGCTCCGGGGCACGTGCTCGAGGTCCGGCGTGTGCTGTTCGACACGCTCAGCCGGGAGCAGATCGGGCAGCTGCGGGAGATCTCGGAGTCGATGCTCTCCGTGCTCGACCCCCTGGGCGAGGAGCCCAGGTACTCGGATTCGAGCGGGATTCAGTCCCAAGACTGAGCCGTGTTCTGTTGTCTGTGCTGACCAGGGCGGGTCCCGGGTGTCGCACGTTCGGCGGTGCACACGCTTTGTGTTCGGGCGGATGCCCATTAGCATTTGGTTTCCTGGCAAAAGGTTGCGGTCTCAAGTGTTGGAACCGCACGTCGAGAGACCAGACCAGTGCCGGGCTACCCGCTCACAGAACAGGAACCACCATGACCGAAACGCTCCGACCAAGGATCAGCGACGTCACCACCCTGCTCGCCAGGGCCGTCGTCGGCGTCGTGTTCATCGCCCACGGGCTGCCCAAGGCGACCGACCTCGACGGCACCGCCCAGGGCTTCGAGGTGATGGGCATCCCCTTCCCGCAGTTCTCCGCCCTTCTCGGCGCGACCATCGAGGTGGGTGCCGGGGTCGCGCTCATCGTCGGCTTCGCCCTGCCCGCCGCTGGGCTGCTCCTCGCCTTCATGATGGGTGCCGCGTACTACTTCGCCCACGTCGGTGACCCGCTGCTCGGCGGCTACGAACTGCTCCTGGTCCTCGGCGCGGCTGCGCTTGCCCTAGGTTTCGCCGGCGGCCGCTACCAGGTGGACCGCCTGATGCCCTGGGGTCGCATCCGCCAGCAGGAGAAGGCCAAGACCCAGGAGTCCGTGCCCTCCTGAGCCAGATCCCCTGAGGCAGACCTCCTGGGACGGGCCGCTCGAGGCCCGAGGAGGAATCCGGCCGGGGCTCCGGCCCGCTGGCGCGGTCGCCCACCAACGAAGCTGGGCGGCCGTTCGCCGCTGCTGGAGGACATGAAGGTTCACGACCCTGCGGGACGCCGCTCCCTACATCCCCCGCCGGTAGTCCCAGGACCTCTGACCGCGTGCCCACTGGAACGGGCGGTCCGAACTCTGCCTACTATGACTAGCCATGCGTATTCTCGTGGTCGAGGACGATGACCGGGTGGCCCGAGGGCTGGTCACCGCCCTGCGCTCGGCCTCCTTCGAAGTGCAGCGGGTGGCCACCGCCGAGCGGGCTATGTCGGCGCCCGCGGCCGACGTGGTCCTGCTGGATCTGGGGCTGCCCGACGCGGACGGGATCGAACTCCTGCGCAAGCTCCGGGAGCGGCCGCAGACGGCGATCATCGCGGTCACGGCGCGGAGCGAGGAGCGGGACCGGGTGCGCGGGCTCCGGGCAGGGGCCGACGACTACGTGGTGAAGCCCTTCGGGGTGGCCGAACTCCTCGCCCGGATCGACGCCGTACTCCGGCGGACCAGGACCGCGAGGGCCGAGCCGGAACATGAGGACGCTCCGCTGCGTGCCGGGGACCTCTCCCTCGACACCGACTCCCGGGAGGCGTGGATCGGTGCCGAACCCCTGTCGTTGACCCGGAAGGAGTTCGACCTGCTGCGCCTGCTGGTGGAGCGCTCGCCGAAGGTGGTGGCGCGGGACCAGATCCTCGACCAGGTGTGGGGGGCCGCCTGGGAGGCCTCTTCCAGAACCCTGGACACGCACATTGCCTCGCTGCGGGCGAAGGTGAACGGCGCCGTGCGCATTCGGACGGTGCGCGGTGTCGGCTATGTCCTCGACGGGGTCTGACCCGTGCTCCGGCGGCTCCTGACCATCCTGCTCCCGGTTGCCTTCGTCCTGGTCGCGGCGGTGCTCGCGCCCCTGGGCGCGGTGATCGCCCAGCAGCAGACCCAGGACGTCTACGTCGACCGGTTGGGCGACGCGGGCCGGTTCGCCTCGCTGGCGGGGACGGCCCTGGAGACCGACCGGCACAACGCGCTCGCCCAGGAGATGGCCCGCTACGAGCAGCTCTACGGCATTCCGGTCGCCGTGGTGTCCCCCGACGGCCAGGTGCTCGCGGGCTCGGGAGAGCCGCCCAGGATGCGGGAACTGGTGGCGGACGCGGCGACCGGCGGCGGGATCACCGCCGCGCTGGCGGGGGAGCGGCCGGAGCCGCCGACCACGATGTGGCCGTGGGACTCCGGCCCCCTGGTCATCGCCGAACCCATCGGCCGCGACAGCGAGGTGGCCGGCGCGGTGGTGCTGGTCGCACCCACCGAGGAGCTGAGTACGGCGATCCTCGGCACGTGGGGGTGGATGGCCCTGGCCAGCGTCATCCCGCTGGCGCTGCTGGTCGCGGCGGCGATGCCGCTGTCCCGCTGGGTCCTCCAACCCATCCAGCGCCTGGACCGGGCCACCACAGCGGTGACCTCCGGCGACCTGGAGGTGCGCGTGGACGCCGAGAGCGGCCCGCCGGAGCTGCGCCGGCTCACGGACTCCTTCAACACGATGGTGGAGGTCGTGCGCCGGGCCCTGGAACGGCAGCGCTCCTTCGTCTCAGAGGCCTCACACCAGCTCCGCAACCCCCTCGCCAGCCTCCGCCTGTCCGTGGAGAACCTCGGTCCCTACCTGAAGGGCGAACAGGCCCGCGAGGCGCACGCGGTCGCGATCGACGAGGCCACGGCGATGCACCGGATGCTGAACTCGCTCCTCGCCGCGACCCGGTTGGAGAGCGTCACCGGCACCGAGGCAGTGGAGGTCACCGGACTCGTCGGCACCCGGGTGGCGCGTTGGAGCGCACTGGGGGAGTCACGGGACATCGAGGTGACCACGGACCTGCCCGAAGCGGTGTGGGCGATCGCCCCGGCGGGCGGTCTGGGCAGCATCCTGGACGAGCTGGTCAGCAACGCCCTGCGGCTGTCCGGCGGTTCAAGGATCGAGGTACGCGCTGAGGACGGTGAGGTGGTCCGGATCGGGGTCCTCGACAACGGCACGGGGTTGCCGGAGGAGGAGCGCGATTCGGCACTGGACCGGTTCTGGCGTTCGACCACCCACCAAAACACCGAAGGCACCGGGTTGGGACTGGCCATCGCCGCCGACCTGGTCCGCGAGGCCGGTGGCCGGCTCACCCTCGGTGACGGCCTGGCCGGCCAGGGGCGGCGCGGGTTCGGCGTGGTGATCACCCTGCCCCCGGCCGAACCTCCCGCCGATGAGGACTGATCCGGACCCGCGGGGCCGCACCGGCCCAGGGCCGGCTCAGGCGCTGTCCGTGCCCTCCGAAGCGGGCTTGTGGTCCCGGTACCACTGCTCCGCCCCCGGGTGCAGGGGCACGATGCCGGTGGAGATGCCGGTGCGCACGTTGATCTGCGCCGCCTCCGGGCGCTGCTCGGCCAGCCGGGAGGCCCCGGTGTACACCGCGTCCGTGATCAGGTGGACGAGGTCCTCGGGCAGGTCGTCGCGGCACAGCAGAAGGTTGGGGATGGACATCGTCGGGCAGGCGGGGATGTTCGCGTAGGTGGTGGCCGGGATGGTCGCCGGGAAGTACGCCTCGGGGTAGGCCGTGGCCATCACGTCGGCGGTGTCGGACAGGTCCACCAAGCGCAGGGGGGTCTCCTCCGCCAAGGTCACGATGGCCGGTGTGGGCAGCCCGGTCAGGGAGAACATCGCGTCGACCTCCCCCGACTCCAGAGCGGCCGCCGATTCGGCCTGGTCCAGCCGGACGACGTCGGGGGCCACCCCGGTCTCCTCGAGGATCTGCTCGGCGGTGAACTCGGTGCCGGAGTTGACCGCGCCGACCGAGACGCGCAGACCGTCGAGGTCCTCCAGGGACCGGACGGGGGAGTCGGCGGCGACGACCAGGTGGACGAAGCTGTCGTAGAGCCGGCCCACGGCGCTGACCTGCGCCTGGCCGCCGATCTCCGTGGCCAGGACCGAGTCGAGGTTGGCCAGGCCGAGGTGGGCCTCCCCGTCCTCCAGCATGAACAGGTTGTCGTGCGAGGCGCGGGTCTCGATGGTGGTCACCTCGTTGCGGGGGAGGCGTTCGTCGAGGAGGCGGGCGAGCTCTCCGCCGATCTCCCGGTAGACGGCTCCGGGCGGCCCGGTGGCGACCACGAGGAGCGGCGGGTCGGCGGCGGGGCCGCGTGTGCAGCTGGTCACGGCAGCGGCGGCGAGCGCTCCCGCGCCAGCTAGGAGTGCGGTTCGTCTACTCGGCCCCGTCGCTCGCATATGTGCAGCTTAGGCCGTATTCAATGGTCGGTTGAGAGGATGCCTCGCATCACCCCGTGTTCTTCGACACACACCTAGGGTAGCCCTACGTCAGAGGAATCCCAAGTTTGGTGGAGTTGCGTTGCACACACACCCGGGTGAAATCACTATCTGTTGGGTCAGGACGTAACGCGGAGGCAATCCCCCGGTAACCCGTGGGTGGGGCTTTCGACGGCAGGGCGCCGTCACCCCCCGGCCCCAACAGGAGGAGGTTTCCATGGCGACCCAGTCGGGCGTCGATACCACCGAAGGACCGCAGATCAAGCGGGAGGAGAAGGGCACGGCAGGGATGACCCGCGGCCGGGTCGTCGGACTCGTGCTCGGCCCCCTGCTCGGTCTCCTGGTCTACCTCCTGATGCCGGAGATGCACATGCCGGTGGGGGAGGACGGCGGAGAGCCGGTCCTCTCCGCGAACGGCAGCGTCGTTGCCGCGATCACGGCCTGGGTCGCCATCTGGTGGGCCACCGAGGCCATCCCGATCCCGGTGACCTCGCTCCTGCCTCTGGTGCTCTTCCCCCTGATGGTGGAGGGCGCAGAGGTCGAGGACGTGGCCTCGGCCTACGGTTCTGACACGATCTTCCTGTTCATGGGCGGCTTCATGCTCGCCCTGGCCATGCAGAAGTGGAACCTCCACACGCGCATCGCCCTGACGATCGTCTCCAAGGTCGGCTCCAACACGGTCGGCCTGATCGGTGGCTTCATGATCGCCACGGGCTTCATCAGCATGTGGGTGTCCAACACGGCCACGGCCGTGATGATGCTTCCGGTCGGGCTCTCCGTCATCGCGCTGATCGCGCAGTTCCGCGGCGGCCGGACGGACGCGAACTTCGCCACCGCGCTCATGCTCGGCATCGCCTACGCCGCGTCCATCGGCTCGGTCGCCACCCTGATCGGCACGCCGCCGAACGTCCTCATGGTCGGCTACCTGGCCGATACCCATGACATCCAGATCGGCTTCGGCCAGTGGATGATGGCCGGTGTGCCGCTGGCCGGCGTCTTCATGCTCATCGCCTGGTTCGTTCTGACCCGCATCTTCCCGCCGAAGGTGAAGAAGATCGAGGGCGCCCAGGAGCTCATTCGCGAGGAACTGGGCAAGCTGGGCGCCATGTCCCGAGGCGAGAAGCTGGTTCTGGCCATCTTCTCCTTCGCGGCCCTCTCCTGGATCTTCGTGCCGATGCTCGCCGACGTCGACGCAGTGGCCAACGTCGCGCCGTGGCTCGGCGACGTCACGGACGCCGGCATCGCGATGACCGTTGCGGTCCTGCTCTTCCTCATCCCGGTGGACAAGAGGACCCCGCTGATGGACTGGGACACCGCGGTCAAGCTCCCCTGGGGGATCCTGCTTCTCTTCGGCGGCGGTCTGGCCATCTCCGCCCAGTTCACCGACTCCGGGCTCAGCGAGTGGGTGGGCAACCAGGTCGCTTTCCTCAGCGGTGTGCCCGTCTGGGTGCTCATCGCCGCCGTCGCCGTTCTGGTCCTTCTCCTCACCGAACTGACCAGCAACACCGCGACCGCAGCGACCTTCCTGCCGATCATGGGCGGTGTCGCCGTGGGTATGGACATCGACGTCCTGGCCCTGGTCGTCCCGGTCGCGCTCGCCGCCACCATGGCCTTCATGCTCCCGGTGGCCACCCCGCCCAACGCGATCGCCTTCGGTTCCGGTTACGTCAAGATCGGCGAGATGATCAAGGGAGGCCTCTGGCTCAACCTGGTGGCCCTGCTCCTGATCCTCGGCACCATGTACGGCCTGATGACGTGGGCACTGGGGATCTCCTTGTAGCCCCTCCGACCAAGGGCCGTCCACTGTAGAGGGCGGACGGCCCGTTCCCCGGGTCGGTGGTCCCTTCCTCTCCCGGACTCCGACCCGGCACTCCCAGGGCGTCCTGCCCGGCTCCGCGCCCGTCCAGCGGAACCGGGCAGGACGCCCCTCTCGTGTGTCCGGGCCCCGGGACCCGTTCCGGGCGCCGCGCACCGGTCCTCCTTCCGGCAGTGCCGCGACCAGCCACGAAACACGCAGAAACACGGGGAAACCCAGGATTCACCGCGCGACAGGCCCCAGGAAACAAGCGCTTCCTAGCGTCTTGGGCCATGGACACACCGATGTATACACGGCCGGAGCCAGTCGCCGGGGACAGTGCGGTCTCCCGCCGCGACCGGGTCCACGCCCTGATGCGTGAGGAGGTCCTGAACGGCCGCGTCACGCCGCACACCCGCCTCGGCGAAGTGCGCCTCGCCGAGCACTTCGGGGTCTCCCGCACGCCCGTCCGCGAGGCCCTCGCCCGGCTCCACGCCGACGGCCTGGTCGAACGCCGGGACAACGGCTTCTACGTCACCGTTCCCAACCTCGCTGAGCTACGCGACCTCTACGAGCTCCGGGTCGCCCTCGAACTGCGCGGCATCGCCCGCGCCATAGAGGACCGCACCATCCGGCACGCCCCCGGGATCCTCCTGGCCGAACTGGAGCGCTGGGAGAAGCTGCGCGCCGACCCGCCGGAACCGGACCCCTCGTTCGTTCTCCTCGACGAGGAGTTCCACGCCGCCGTCTCCAAGGCCTCCGGAAACGGCGCCCTCACCGAGGCGCTGGTCTCCGTCAACCAGCGGATCCGCCGCGTACGCATGCACGACTTCCGTACCGGTGACCGGGTCACCTCGACCATCGCGGAGCACATCCGGATCGTCGAGTACCTGCGCGCGGACGAACTCGACTCCGCCTACCGCGCCATGCACGAACACGTCGGCGCGTCCATGGAGGTCGTCCTGGAGCGCGCCCAGCGGGCCCTGACCCAGATGGCGCTGCACACCGCCCCCTCCTGACCCGGCACCGCACCATCCGCCCCAGCCTCCGACAGAGGGAGAGCCCCGTGTTCGACTCCGTGCTCGTCGCCAACCGAGGCGAGATCGCCTGCCGCATCATCCGCTCCGCCCGTGCCGTCGGCCTGCGCACCGTCGCCGTGTACTCCGACGCCGACGCGGGCGCGCCGCACACGAGGATGGCCGACGAGGCCGTCCGCCTCGGTCCCGCACCCGCCAACGAGAGCTACCTCCACATCGAGCGCGTCATCGCGGCCGCGGCCCAGACCGGTGCGGGCGCCGTGCACCCGGGCTACGGGTTCCTGTCCGAAAGCGCGGCGTTCGCCCACGCCGTCGAGGCCGCCGGAATGGTGTTCGTAGGACCCGAGCCCCGCCACCTCGAGGAGTTCGGCGACAAGCACACCGCCCGTAAAGCTGCTGCCGCCGCCGGCGTGCCCATGGTCGCGGGAAGCGAGACCCTCCCCGACGCCGGGCAGGCCGTGGTGGCCGCCGAGCGGATCGGCTACCCGGTGATCCTCAAGTCCACCTCTGGCGGTGGCGGGATCGGCCTGCGCCCCTGCTTCGACGAGGAAGCCCTGCGTGACGCCTTCGACCAGGTCAGCCGGATGGCGGAGACGCACTTCGGCGGCGGCGGGGTGTTCGTCGAGCGCTTCGTGTCCCGGGCCCGGCACATCGAGGTGCAGGTCTTCGGTGACGGCCAAGGCGGCGTCGTCACCCTCGGCGACCGCGACTGCTCGCTGCAGCGCCGCAACCAGAAGGTCGTGGAGGAGGCCCCAGCCCCAGACCTGTCCGACGCCCTGCGCGCCGAGCTCCACCGCACCGCCCGTGAACTGTGCTCCGGTGTGTCCTACCGCAGCGCCGGGACGGTGGAGTTCGTCTACGACGTCGAGCGGGACGAGGCCTCCTTCCTGGAGGTCAACACCCGGCTCCAGGTCGAGCACCCGGTCACCGAGGAGATCGCCGGGGTGGACCTGGTCGCCTGGATGCTCCGCCTGGCCCGGGGCGAGGACGTCCTCGCCGACCTCCCGCCGGAGGGCCCGGTCCGCACCGGACACGCCGTCGAGGCCCGCGTGTACGCCGAGGACCCCGCCCACGACTTCCGTCCCAGCTCAGGGCTGCTCACCCGGTTCGAGGCCCCCGCCGACGTCCGCGTGGACGGCTGGGTGGAGACCGGTCAGCGGGTGACGAGCGACTACGACCCCATGCTCGCCAAGGTGATCGTGCGCGGCGACGACCGCGAGGACGCGCTGGACCGCCTGGGACGCGCCCTGGACGGGGTCCGGGTCGACGGGGTGCAGACCAACCTGGGGATGCTGCGCGCCCTGAGCGCCCACCCCGACGTGCGTTCCACCGCGCACACCACAGCCACCTGTGCCACCGTCGGCGATCCCGAACCGCGGATCGAGGTGGAGCGCGCCGGGACCCTCACCACCGTCCAGGACTTCCCCGGGCGCACCGGCTACTGGCAGGTGGGCGTGCCCCCGTCGGGTGCCATGGACGATCTCTCGCTGCGCCTGGGCAACACCGCTCTGGGCAATCCCGAAGGCACCGCCGGCCTGGAGTGCACCATCGAGGGCCCGGCCCTGCGCTTCACCCACACCGCCACCGTGTGCGTGACCGGCGCCCCCGCCGACGTCACCGTGGACGGCGCGCGGGTGCCCCAGTGGGAGCCGACCGAGGTGCCCGCCGGTGCCCTGCTGGACGTCGGCCCCGCCCAGGGCCCGGGCATGCGCACCTACGTCCTGGTCCGGGGCGGTCTCGACATCCCCGAGTACCTGGGCAGCACGTCCACGTTCACCGCCGGGGAGTACGGCGGGCACGCGGGACGGGCACTGCGCCTCGGCGACGTACTGCGGCCCGCGCCGCCCTCAGCGGCCGCCCCTGACCCGCGTCCGGTGCCTGCCGAGAAGCGTCCGGGGTTCCGCGCGGCGGGGGAGGGCGGCGGCACGCACTGGGACATCGAGGTCTCCGAAGGGCCGCACGCCGCCCCCGAGTTCCTCACCCGCGAGGGCCTCGCCGACTTCTACGCCACACGCTGGCGCGTCCACCCGCAGTCCGCCCGCAACGGCGTCCGGCTCTCCGGGCCCAAACAGTCCTGGGCCCGCCCCGACGGCGGCCAGGCCGGGCTGCACCCCTCCAACGTGCACGACACCGCCTACTCGATCGGTTCCGTCAACCTCTCCGGCGACACCCCCGTCCTCCTCGGCCCGGACGGCCCCAGCCTCGGGGGGTTCGTCTGCCCCGTCACCGTGGTCACCGGTTCCCGCTGGAAGGTCGGCCAGGTCCGCCCCGGCGACACCGTGCGGTTCCACCCGGTCACCGAGGCGGCCGCGGAGAAGCTGCACACCGACCCAACCGCCGCGCCCCTGCTGCGCTCCTCCGGGGCCGACGGCGACGACGGCGTCCTCGCCCGCGTCCCCGCCGGCGCGGACACCCCCGAGGTCACCTACCGGCGAGGCGGCCACGACAACCTGCTCGTCGAGTACGGTCCCATGGTGCTCGACCTCGGCCTGCGCATGCGTGTCCACGCGCTCATGGCCGCGCTGGACCGGGCCGCGCCCAAGGGCATCGTGGACACCACACCGGGTGTGCGCTCGCTGCACCTGCACACCGATCCCGAGGTGCTGCCGCTGCGTACGCTGATCGGACTCCTCCAGGAGATCGAGGCGTCGCTCCCGCCCACCTCGCGGCTGAGGGTGCCAAGCCGCACCCTGCACCTGCCGATGTCCTTCGACGACCGCTCCATCCACGAGGCCGTCGCCCGCTACGAAACCGGTGTGCGCGACGACGCCCCCTGGAACCCCGACAACATCGAGTTCATCCGCCGGATCAACGGACTCGACACCGTCGACCAGGTCCGCGACATCGTCTTCGACGCCTCCTACCTGGTCCTCGGCCTCGGCGACGTGTACCTCGGCGCCCCCGCGGCCACCCCGCTGGACCCCCGGCACCGCCTCGTCACCACCAAGTACAGCCCCGCGCGGACCTGGACGCCCGAGGCCGGTGTGGGGATCGGCGGCGCGTACCTGTGCGTGTACGGCATGGAGAGCCCCGGCGGATACCAGCTCATCGGCCGCACGGTCCCGATCTGGTCGGGGCTGCGCCAGTACGGCCGGTTCGAGCCGGGCACACCCTGGCTGTTGCGCTTCTTCGACCAGCTCACCTGGTACCCCGTCTGCCAGGAGGAGCTGCTCGACATCCGCGCCGACCTGCTCGCCGGGCGCCACGAGCTGGAGGTCACCGAGGGCGAGTTCGTCCTCGCCGACCATGAGCGGTTCCTGGCCGGGAACGCCGACTCCATCAGGGAGTTCGAGCAGCGGCAGGCCACCGCCTTCGAGGAGGAGCGGAAGCGCTGGGAGGCCGCGGGGGAGTTCGAGGACAGGCCGGAACCCGAGCCCGTGGCGCTCGCCGGAGAACCGGACCTGCCGCCGGGGGCCTCCTTGGTGGAGGCGCCGCTGTCCGCGAGCGTCTGGAAGGTGGACGTCGAACCGGGCGAGACTGTCCAGGAGGGGCAGCCGATCGTCCGGTTGGAGGCCATGAAGCTGGAGGTGGTGGTCCGGGCCCCCGAGGCCGGAACCGTCTCCGAGATCCTCGTCAGCCCCGGACAGCACCTCGATCCGGGACGCGCCATGGCCGTCATCACCCAAGGAGCAGCCGCCTGATGCACACCCCCGCCGACCCCGCCCCCACGGAAAGAGTGCACGCCGCCTACCGCCGGATCGCCGATACCGGCCGGCCGGAGGTCTGGATCACCCTGCGGCCCGAACAGGACGTGGCGGTCGAGGCCAAGGCGCTGGAGGAACGCCTGGCCTCAGGCGTGGACCTGCCGCTGGCCGGAACGCTCGTGGCGGTCAAGGACAATATCGACGTGGCAGGCCTGCCCACCACGGCCGGGCACCCCGGCTTCGCGTACACGCCCCAGGAGAGCGCGACCGCCGTGCAGCGGCTGGTAGCGGCCGGGGCGCTGGTGCTCGGCAAGACCAACCTGGACCAGTTCGCCACCGGCCTCGTCGGGACGCGCAGCCCCTACGGCGCGGTCCGCAACGCCTTCGACCCCGCCCGTGTCTCCGGGGGCTCCAGCTCCGGATCGGCCGTGGCGGTGGCCCTGGAGTTGGTCGACTTCGCCCTGGGCACCGACACAGCGGGCTCCGGACGGGTACCCGCGGCCCTGCACGGCATCGTCGGCCTCAAGCCCACCCTCGGCCTGGTGCCCAACACGGGCGTGGTGCCCGCGGCCAGGCCCTACGACAGCGTCACCGTGTTCGCCCGGGACCTGGGCACCGCCCAACACGCACTGGCGGTCATGACCGGCCCCGACCCCGGGGACCCGGGCAGCCGTACCTGGCCCGCCGACGTCCGGCTCGCCCCCCGGAACCCGGCCCGGATCGCGGTCCCCACGGCATCGGGCCTCGAACCGCTCAGTGCGGAGGAGCGGCAGGCCTTCCACAGGGCTGTGGACGGCTGCCTCCGCGCGGGAGTGCGCGTGGAGACCGTCGACATCTCCCCGCTGCTGGCGGCCGCACGCCTCCTCTACGACGGCGCCCTCGTGGCCGAACGCCACGCCGCGGTGGGGGAGTTCCTCGCGGAGCAGGCGCAGGCGCAGGCGCAGGCGGAGGGCGCAGAGTACGCAGGGGGCACCGACCCCACGGTCGCCGGGATCATCCTGGCTGCCGCGGACCTCCCCGCCACCCGCCTCGCCGCCGACCAGCACCGCCTGGCCGAGTACCGGGCGGCCGCCCGGCGACTCCTGGACGGCTTCGACGCCCTCCTGCTCCCGACGACCGTCGGTCATCCGACGTTGGACGAGGTGGCCGCGGACCCGGTCGGAGTGAACTCGCGGCTGGGCACCTACACCAACTTCGTGAACCTCCTCGACCTGGCCGCCGTCGCCATCCCCGCCGGAACCGCCGACGGCTGCCCGTTCGGGGCCACCCTGGTCGCCTCCGCCTTCGAGGACCAGGTGGCCCTGGACCTGGCCGGTCTCCTCAACGGTGAGGACACCGGCCAGGTCCAACCCGCCACTGGCGTGGAGCTTGCGGTGGTCGGAGCACACCTGCGCGGCCAACCGCTCAACCATCAGCTCACCGACCTGGGTGCGCGGTTCGTGGAGGCGACCACGACCAGTGAGGACTACCGCATGGTGGCCCTCGCGACCACGCCCCCGAAGCCGGGGCTACTGCGGGTCAACAACGGGGGTTCGGCGCTGCGCTGCGAGGTGTGGTCCATCTCCCCGTCCGGACTCGGCACGTTCCTGTCTGCTCTTCCCTCCCCGATGTCCCTCGGCGCGGTCACCCTCGCCGACGGCCGCACCGTGGTCGGCTTCGGCTGCGATCCGGCGGCTGCCGAGGGAGCCGAAGACATCTCCCACCACGGAGGTTGGCTCGCCTACCGCGAGTCCCTGGCTTAGTCACCCCCGGCAACGCCAGACGAGGGATGAACCGTCCCACTGACAACCCTTTCGCGCAAAGGGAAGTCGCTCTGCTGATTGAAAGTGTGTGGATGTAAAACACTACTGATGTTTAAGCTAGCGGAAAGCGGGCCTGGCTATAGCCCCAGGCCCGTATTTCCGCAGCCTAAGACGGCAAGATCCCTTGAGGCCTTGCGCCAAATCGCTCATCAAGGATCAGTGATGCGAGAGTTATAGCTGTGGCGCAACCTATCCCGCAAGGAGGGGCTCTGGGATGCCCTCCTTTCCCTCCGCCCGATGGTGGCCGTCTCCGCTGCGCGCCTCAAGGTCGTCGCCATCGAGCGCTTCGCGCGTCATGGGACTGTATAGATAAGGGTGTAACTCCAAGAGGGTAGGAGTGCACCATGAGTGACAAGACGCAGGTCAAGACGGATACTGGCAGGTCGGACGAGGCCCTGGTCGCGGAACTGGTCGCCAAGGCCAA